>JAGBAZ010000043.1 GCA_018110905.1 Oscillospiraceae bacterium | reverse complement strand
TCAAAAAAAGCAATGCCGGTGGATCCTTTATTAACCCACCGGCCGAAAACATTATTCCATTTTTCAATTTCGAGCACGGCGGTTGATTCCGGCTTCTGCGCATAGAGAAGAATCAAATCATCGAAATCCAATCGGAAGTTATATCCTGCGGTTCGCAGGAACTTTTGCCATTCCGCTGGATTTGAAACTTTGTTTAAGGTTTCTCTATATAGGGTTGTTATGAGTTCATATTTGTTGGGCATAGGGGACACCTCCTATCGTTCAGATACTCTGTCTTTTCTGAGAGGGAATTTTTCTACATATTCATTAAGTGTTGTGAATATTCCTTCGTAATTCCATTCTCTTTCTTCATTGATGGGTCGATAAGCATTATTACTTATTGCGCTTTTCACAAGTTTTATTGGTTTGTTTGAAATGAGTGTACCCCAATGGTTTACAATTATCTTTTTTCCTATCTCGCAGGGGATACCCTGCATGTCATCATCGTGACGGACCTCATACAAATGATAACCTTTTGGAACAGTATTCGGATCAATTCTGTTGTTTGTGAATAACATTGTTTTTCCGAAAACGGTTACTTCTTCAAAAGATTCTTTTCTGGCATCGCACAGCATTTTTATCTCTCCATTTCTTTATCCTTTTTCTGTTTTGGGATATCAAATCCGTAAACTTTTGCAATTTCATCTCCAAGCCTTCTGGTGATTCGTGTTATGTCTGCTCTTGTAGCAGTACCTTCATAAATCTTTTCTTTTAGACGGTCTTTCTGGTAATCCGAAACACCATCTTTGTAAGTTCGATAAAGATAATGGTTTGTTCCGTCATGGTGGATTACATCACAGCGAAAATCACCGTTTTTATCAACATACCATGTGGCGTAATCCATATCGGTATAAAGGCAGTCGGAGATATTGCCGCTTTCAATTTCTTTGTATCCGGAAAACCTTCCGTTCCATCTGCCTATGTCTGCAATAACTAGAATAGGTCCGTTTAATTTTATATTGAGGTTACAGCGGTCATCATCGAGATAATCGTTGTTTGTTTCATACATTTTCTCAATTCGTTCTTCTTCGGAAAGTTCTGGATAGTATTCTTCCATCTCGTATTTCCAATCATCATAGTCAAGATTTACGTTGCTCCAGATGATGTGCTTTTTATCGTTCACCGTTCTTCACCTCGCTTCCGGTTATTTGAACGATTTTTTGTTTGTTTTTCCTGTTGCTGCTGGAAGTTAAGTTCCTTTTCAGCTCTTTCAACCAAATCTCTTACGGCAGTTTTTCTGTCCATGAAGTAATGCCCCCAAAAGTAATTGTCATTTCCGGTACACTCCCACGTTACATATGGCGCTGCTGCTTTCGGATGTTCGCCGAGAACAAACTCGGTGTCTCCAATGTGAATTGTGTCAGTTATGGTATATCCTGCGTTTTGTCTTTCGTTCATAGTTCTCCTTTTAAATAAAAAAAGCGACAGTAAAACTGTCGCTTTTAGGATTTATATATTGTTTAATGCTTGAATGCGCATTCGGTGCAAAAACCGTTTCCACCATCATTTCCAAAATTTATTTTGCAACCGCAATCAGGACACAGATCATAATAATCTTCTTCGTCTTCTTTTTCAAAATCGTCATAATCATTATATTTTGTGCTCATAAGCTCTTGATATTCCATTTCATCAATATTATTAAGAGCAGAATCATCAAATTCGATTTTTTCAATTGTAAAATCTGCATTTCCAATATTATTGATATTTATATCCAAAGAGAATTTTATCGGAGTTTCAAGTGTGCTTTTAGCTGTACCATAAATTGTGTTGTACCATTCATGATCTTCTCTATCGTACATCTCTTCACTATGATCTATATAATCATATTCAAGTTCGATTTCTGCTTTGCCAATTACACTAATAGAACATTTTTTATCATCTAAATATTCAACAGCTCTTGCTTTAAACTCTATATCCAAAACATCATAATCACAAATATCTGTGCACTCTATGTCACGTACATATTCCATAAGAAGTTGCCAGGCCTGTCCGTCTAGCCACTTTTTTATTTCAAGGGACAGAGAGCTTTTTTGTGAATTATAAAATTCAATTAAATAATTATAATTTTCATTGCCTTTTGAAACAAAAGATAGAAAATCTCTAAGTTTTTTATGAACAGTTATTTTTTCGTTTCCTTTAAAAGCATTTTCCCAACCATTATCATTAGTTACAACATGCAGAAGAATATTCTCATTTTTAAGATACTCTTCAATGCTCATAATAATTACTGCGTCAGGAAATTCTGCTTTCTTTTCTTTACTTTCTTCAAAAGGTGCTTTTGTATTAAAATAATTGTCAAATAATTCTGTTACTGAAACATTATTGTAATCCAATACAATCGCATTCTCGACATATGAGTCGAAAACTGATTCAAGTTTTTGAGGAGCATCAGAAAGAGTCTTATTTATATAGTCGTTTTCTTCTTTCAAAATTGCGCATCTAAATTCAGGTTTATTTATTATTTTGCTTGCTTGTCCTATATGATATTCGAGTTCACTTTTTATATTTCGTTTTACTTCGTTTAAAACAATATCATTAGTATATAAATTGATAAATCCGCTATCCAAATATTGTTTTAAAGAAGATAGGGAGGTGCTATTAAAATTAAATTTTTCTCCAACAAATACATTGCTATCAAGAAATACATTAAAACCTTCCAAAAAAACACCCTCTATAGCTTAAATATGCTTTCATTATAATACTTTTTAATTAAAAAGCAATCTATTGCAAAGGCGGCAGAATTAACTGCCGCCTTTTCTTCGTCATATTTTACTTCCTACTATTCTCCTTAAAGAAAACCGCCGCAGCAAGAACTACGGCGATAAGACAGAGTATAATGATTATCTCAGGTCCCATCATCTTTCATTTCTTCTTTTCTTGCTGGAAAGATAGAAGAATGTTGCGGCACCAAGAGTGGAAATAGTTGCTATTCCGAGCCAAAGTCCCGGCATTCTGGTGTCACCGGTTTTCGGAGTTTCACGGAGTACGTTGTGCATCTCTACTACGGTGGTTGCGTCAGCAGTTACGTTTGCGGTTTTGGCTGCCGGCATAATGTAGTTGGAAGAAGCGCCGTTTGCAATTTCGCTGATGGTGTAGGTTCCAAGACGGATATCTTCGATGAAGATTTCACCGTTTTTGTCGGTGGTGAAGGTTTCATCATAACCATTTTCGGAAGTTACTCTGAAGGAGAAACCTTCAACTTTTCCATCGGAAGAAGTTTTGACAATTTTGAGAGAACCGGACTGAGATACGTTTACAAAACCTTTGCCGGCTTCGTTTTCAACTACTACAGTTTTGCCGTTTTCAGCAATTTCGAAGTAGTATGCGTTGGAATCGAGAATGAAGCCTTTAGGAGCAACAGTTTCTTTTACAAAATATCCGCCGTAAACAAGACCGGACATGTTGTAGATACCTCTTTCAGATTCGGTAAGTTTTCCGAGGAGAGTGTCGTTTGCATCGAGTTTCTTATCATTGTTGGTATCGACATAAACTTCAAATTCTGCGCCGGTGAGTTTGTTTTCGGGGAAGTCTTTATCAACTTTGGTAAGCTGAACAGTACCTTTGATTACCTGCTCGGTTACTGCAAGAGTTTCGGTGTTTTTCTCAATGATGTAGTTGTCTGCTGCTACATCGAGAGTGTAAACAGTTTCATCAAGGAGATAACCTTTGGAAGGAGTGATTTCTTTTACGGTATAACCTTCACCGCATACGAAGTAATCGGTAGTGAATTTGCCGTTTGCATCAGTGGTGTAGGATTTAAGAAGTTCACCGTCTTTGTAAATGCCATATACAGCACCTTCAAGGGTTGCATCACCCTGAGCATCGCCTTTTTCAGCGTCGGTTTTTGTGAGCACGAGGTTGAATTTTTTGAGCACGTTATTAAAAGTTGCTTCGGTTACGTATTCCCATTCGACTTTTACATTCTGTTTTGCAGGAACAACATATCTTTCAGCGGTGTCAACTTCTTCAAGAACATAGTTATCGCCTACAGGGATGTCTTCAAAGAGTGCAATACCTTCTGCATTGGTGGTTGCGTGTTCTTCTACCTGAATACCGGTGAGAGAAGTACCGGAAAGTTTGAATTTAACGCCTTCAATAAATCCGTCTTCGGAAGTCTTGGTAACTTCTACGGAACCTCTCTGGAGTTCATTATGGAATTCAACAGTGGAAGTTTCGCCATAAGCTACAGTTGCGTTTTTAGCTTCAGTAGGAATATATCCGTCAGGAGTTTTTTCAGTTACAGTATATTCGCCTGCCATAAGGTCGGAAACAACAGCTACACCGGATGCATCGGTAGTAACAGTTTTTTCAACGCCTTCGCCTTTAACTACGAATTCGATTCCGGAAACTTTTCCGTCTTCGGAGGTTTTGATAATTTTGATTCCGCCGCGATTTACTACGTTATGGAACTCAACAGTTGCGGTTTTATCGTATTCAACAACAACAGTTTTGGGTTCCTGCGGAACATATTCATCATACTGACCTTCGGTTACGGTGTAAGTTCCGGGAAGAAGCCCTTCAACAAGAACTTTACCTTCTGCATTGGTGGTAACAGTTTTGTTTACTCCGTTGCCGGTAATGGTGAAGTTGATTCCTTCAATGTTTCCGTCTTCGGAAGTCTTGATGATTTCAAGGTTTCCTTTTTTGAGTTCGTTATGGAATTCTACAGTGGTAGTTTTACCGTATTCTACAACTACCATTTTGAATTCGGTTCCGATATATCCTTCGGGAATAGTTTCATAAATGAAGTATTCTCCTTCGTGAAGATCGGGGAGAAGGATTTCGCCGTTTGCATCGGTATATACTGTTCTGCTTTCAAAAGGATGTGCGGGTTCTGCACCGCCGGTGATGATGAATTCGATTCCTTCTACATTACCGTCATCTGCGGTCTTAACAATCTTGAGTGCGCCATAGTTCATTTCATTGTGGAACTGTGCAACAGCGGTTTTGCCGTTTTC
>JAGBAZ010000005.1 GCA_018110905.1 Oscillospiraceae bacterium | reverse complement strand
CATTGTCTAAAACCTCCTTGCTACTTTTTGTGATGCGGTCGCCAAACCATCATCATCGTAGCATAGAGGTTTTATTTTTGCCAAGGCTTTTTATTGACCCCTGGCAGAACCAGGGGTTTTGTTAAGCCTAAAGGCAACAATAATTAAAAAGGCTCCGTAAAACGGAGCCTTTTTACCATAAGGAGAAAAAATGGATTATTACAGACTAAACAGCCTTTATATCGAAGTCACTCATGCCTGTAATCAGCATTGCAGACATTGCTATCTCGACGGCGGAATTCACAAAAAAGTCGAAGAGATGTCAACTGAACAGATTAAACATATTTTCACAGAATTTAAGGCTCAAGGCGGAAGATACGTTATTTTTACAGGCGGAGAACCGCTTATGCGCAGCGACGTTTTTGAACTGCTTGATTGTCTGGAAGCACTTAATCTTCGTTTTACATTTGCATCTAACAGCCTTGGAATGAACAAGGAGCGCCTTGAAAAACTCGCGTCTTACCACTGCCTTGAAGAATATTTTACAAGTATTCTCGGTTCCACAGCGGAAAAACATAAGGCAATCTGCGGCAAGGACAGTTTTGATGCAGCAATAAACGCGGTCAGTTTTTTTGATAAAAAAGGGATACCCACTTTCGTCCAAGCAACTCTTTGCAATGATTATATTGATGATACTGAAGATATCCTTAAACTTTTTTCCGGTTTTCAGAATTGTTCCGTAAAAATCACACCCATTGCAAGCCTTGGCTGTAAATCCGAAACCGAAAAAGAAGAAAACAAAAATCTTATCGTTCCTTGTGAATGTTTTGGTGATTTCCATAAAAAGCTGAACGAACTCTGCGAAAAATATCCAAACTGTGTTGGTGATGATAATATTTATTGCCATGAACAAATCAAGGAAATGATAAACGAATACAGAGAAAATCCGTTTTATTCGCTTTGCTGGCATTCGGTTTGTGTGCGTCCAAACGGAGATTTAAGTTTTTCGTATAATATGATCAATCCTTGTGTTTTTGGAAAAGCTTACGAAAGCATTAAAATTCCAATGAATGAGAAATTTTTTGAATACATCGAAGCTTTGAAAAAAGCAGATGAATATATTCTTGAAAAATCACTTTACGGCGAAGTTGAATACGATACAGAAGTTGATAACTATTTAAGAAGCGTGCCCAAATGAGCACGCTTCTTTTTGTTCCAAATTTGCTGAAAAAATCTTTATGTGGAAATTATATTTAAAATATGTTACAATAGCTTTGATATTTGTAAAGAGGAGAAATCGTTTTGAAAAAGAAATTTTTAGTGTTTTCAGCCTGCTCTCTGATACTTTCTGTTTTGATTTTTATCCTTACATATTTTATTTTCCACTATCTTACTCCCGATGGTTTTACTTCCGTTTGCCTTACGAAACCTTGCAAACCTTTTGTCACTTTGCTTTTCGGAATTTTGGGAACTCTTTTTCTTTTTTCCGGAATTTCCTCTTTTTTTATTTCTTTGATATTTTATAAAAAATAATTTTGATTGGAAGTGATTTTTTTGAACGAAAGAATCGAAAAAGCCATATCTTCCGTAAAACCCGCAGACAAAGAAGTTATGACCGCAGCAAAAGAACGCCAGGCAGAGCTTGCAAAACCTCCCGGAAGCCTCGGTGTTCTTGAAGAATTATCCATTCGTGTTGCCGGTATGACCGGAAAAATCCATAATAAAGCAGAAAAATGCCGTATTGTCGTTCTCTGCGCAGATAACGGCGTTTGCGACGAAGGTGTTTCCTGCACTCCGCAATCCGTTACCCTTGCACAAACAATTAATCTTACCCGCGGAATGACCGGAGCTTCCTCTCTTGCAAAACACTTCGGCGATGAAATCGTTGTTGTTGATGTCGGTGTTATGACCGATTATAATTGCCCCGCGGTAATCAACAGAAAAATTGCCTACGGCACAAAAAATCTTTATATTGAACCTGCAATGACCAGGGAAGAAGCTGAAAAAGCAATCTGCGTCGGACTCGAAATGGCGGATAAATGTGCCGAAGACGGCGTTGACGCCATCGGTGTAGGTGAAATGGGAATCGGAAATACAACAACTTCTTCCGCAATTCTTTCCGCTTTTACCGGAACCCCTGCAAAAATAACCGCAGGAAAAGGCGGCGGACTTCTTGACGAAGCATATCTTCATAAAATTGAAGTTATTGACGGGGCAATTGCAAAACACAAACCTGATATAAATGACCCCATCGACGTTATTTCAAAAGTCGGCGGACTTGATATTGCCGCAATGTGCGGAGTTTTCCTCGGTGCCGCAGAACACAGAATCCCTGTTGTTATCGACGGTTTTATTTCGATTGTTGCAGCTCTTTGTGCCGCAAGACTTTGCCCGAACGTAAAAGACTATCTTATCGCTTCCCATGCTTCCTTTGAACCCGGTTACGTCCTTGCAATGAAAGAACTCGGTCTTGAAGCGCCGCTTCTTATGAAAATGCGCCTTGGAGAGGGAAGCGGCTGCCCGATCATGTTCCGTGTTCTTGATGCAGCTTATGCCATTATGAATGAAATGGCAACTTTTGACGAAGCAAGCATCGACGACAGCTATCTTGATGAAATTCGCGAAGGCGATCATTTTACGGTGGAAAGATGAAAATTTATATATCAGGCGGAGCAAAAAACGGAAAATCCATGTTTGCCCAGGAAATCGCAAAAAAACTTTCTTCCGAAGGTCATCTCTGGTATCTTGCAACAATGGAACCGAGAGATAATGAGGATGACGCAAGGGTTTTTCGTCACAGAAAAGAAAGAGCGGGCTGGGGCTTTAAAACCGCTGAATGGGGCAGAAATATCGCATCACACAGCAAAGAATTTGACTGTAAAGGAACTTACCTTGTCGATAGTGTTACCGCGCTTCTGTCAAACGAAATGTTTGGCGGAATGAGCGGAGAAATCAACAAACCGGCTGCAGAAAAAGTTGCAAATGAACTTCTCGCTTTTTCTGATGCGGTTGAAAACGTTGTTTTCGTTTCGGATAATATTTTCTGCGATGCGGCTTTTTATGACGAATGGACCGATTCTTACAGAGAAGGTCTTGCAAAAGTTGATCGCCTTGTTGCGGAAAAATGCGATGTTGTCGCGGAATTTTCCTGTAATCAAATTATTTTTTACAAAGGAGCTGAACTTGTTTGAAAAAACTTCTTAAAGCGTTTTGCATGAGTTTCAGCATGTTCTGCGCAATTCCAACGCCTTTTTCCCACGTTTGGGAAGATTCGGTTCGCTCGCTTATGCTTGTTGTTTTTCCGTTTGTCGGAACTGTAATAGGCGGAATTTGGGCTCTGGCGGCATTTCTTCTTGATAAAATTAATTGTCCGCAGATGTTCGGTGCAGCGATGCTTGCTCTTTTGCCGTATCTTCTTACCGGTGGGATCCATCTTGACGGATATATGGATTGCTGCGACGCAATTTTTTCCCGCAGACCTCTTGAAAAGAAAAGAGAAATCCTTAAAGATTCCCACGTCGGTTCTTTTGCGGTAATCGCTCTTGCGATGCTTTTTATGCTTAGTTTCGCTTCCTTTGCAAGCCGAACCGGAGAAGCATGGCCGCTTATAATAATCTGCACTGTTTCTCGCGCCTGCAGCGCAATCGGCGTTTCAACTCTTCGTCCTATGAGTCACAGCGAATATGCCGGAAACTTCCAGCAGGGAATCAGCAAAGGAAACGTAATTGCTCTTTGCGCTATTCTTATTGTATCGCTTGCGCTTTCCTCTTATCTTTTCGGCATCAGTGGAATTATTATCTCTCTTGCAACAATTTTAGGATACGTAATTTCCACAGCTTACGCTTTCAAAAATCTCAACGGATTTTCCGGCGACGTTACCGGCTTCGGACATACTATTGCCGAACTTTGTGGAGTTTTTGCTTTAACTCTTATGTAAGGAGAATTTTATGGAACTTATAATCGGCGGCGCTTTTCAGGGTAAAACCGCTTTTGCAAAAGAAAATTTCGGAATTTCCGAAGAAGAAATCTTTGTTTGCAACAAGGATTCCGCTCCGGAATTTGATAAAAAATGTATAACTCATATCGAGCGCTTCAGCTTCTGGTGTGTTGAGCACGGTTTTGAACCGGTTGATTATTTCTTTGAGCACACAAAAAATATTGAAGATAAAATCATCATTTCCGACGATATTTCCTGCGGAGTTGTTCCTATCGACAAAACTGAAAGAGCCTGGCGTGAAGCAAACGGAAGGATTCTTATAAAACTTTCAAAAGAAGCCGAGCACGTTACAAGAATTTTTTGCGGACTTTCCCAGAGGTTGAAATAAAATGAGCACCATTTATCTTTTCCGCCACGGAATTACCGAAGGCAACAAGCGCAGACTTTATTACGGAAGCAGCGATATCCCTCTAATTGAAGAGGGAATTGAAGCCATCAAAACCCGTAGGGAAGCTGGGATCTATCCCGATACCAATGGTTTTCTTGTTGTTACAACGGATCTTATACGCACAAAACAGACCCTCTTTGAAATGTACGGAAGGGAAGTTCCCCACGAAACCGACCCAAGAATGAGGGAATTCAGTTTCGGCGATTTTGAAATGAAAAGTTATGAACAGCTTAAAGATAGGGAAGAATATCAGGCCTGGATAACCGGGGATAACTGGCGCAACGTTTGCCCAAACGGCGAAAGCGGCGAAATAATGCTGGAGCGTTCTCTCGTTGCAATGGAAAATTATATTGGTAAGGATTGCATTATCGTCTGCCACGGCGGCGTTATTGCCGGCTTGATGCTCACCTGGTTCCCGGGTGATGAAACTGCGGAGCATTTCTATGCATGGCAGCCAAAGCCTTCTGAAGGCTACAGAATCGATTTTGACGAAGAACTAAAGCCAATCTCCTATAAAAAAATAGCGCTTGAATAAAAAAGAAAAAGACCCGCTCCGCGGGTCTTTTTTAGTATATATTCTTAATATCAAATGTAACGGACCAGTTTCCTTCAATGTATTCCGTATGACTGCTGAATTCTCCGAAGAGCCGGCAATTTTTAAGTTCTTCCGGAGAAATTTCAAAAACCTGCTCTTCATAGCTGTCGCAATATTGAATATATTCTTTTCCAAAAAGATTTTTTTGGATTTCCGCATCGCCGTTTTCATCCCAAAAAGAAACAGAACAAAAACTCTGAATTTTTTTACCTTCCTCATTAACCAGCCGAACCCAACCATGGCAATCTGTTTCTCCGATGTTTTCATAAAGCGACTGTATATGGAGCTTTCCATCAACATATCCGATTGCGGTAATGGTCACGCCCGGAAAAGGAGAAGCCAATTTTCCTTGCGGCACAAGGCTTTCAAGGTTATCGACAAATTTTTTCATTTCTTCTGTTCCGTCATAACCCGCGCCTCTCCGGCTTGTTATATTTTTTGTTTCGGAAGAAAATTCGAATTTTTTCAAATCGATCTCATCAATATAGTCATTAAAAGTGATTTTTCCTCCAAGTGATTCTTTTACCGAAAATGTTATTTTACCGTTTTTAATGTTTTTTCCGTCGTTTCTGCCAACAGTTATAAGAAAAGTTATAATTCCTGTTTCTTTATCAAAATCCACTTTTTCACAGCTTCCGTAACTGTCGAAACTTCCGCTTATATTATAACTGTCGTATAAGTCAAAAGAATTCCCTATGCGGTTTCCCTCAAGATCCTGCATTGAAATATAAACATAAGCTTCGTTTCCGGCAATGTTTGCAGAAACTACTTTCATTTCAATTCCTTCGCTTATACAGGAAACATTTACCGGTTTAAGCATTTCAACAAATTGTTTTGTATCCTTAAAAAGATTTTTAATAAAAGGTTTTACAGCATTGGATGTAACTGCAAAAGCAAAAATTATAATCAAGGCCGCCACCAAAGCAAGAACCTTTTTTGCTCCAAAACGCTTTTTCACCGGCTTTTTCGCTTCCGCAATAAGTTCTTCGTCAATCATTCCGATTGCATCCATAATTTTATCACCGTTCACAAAGAACACCTTCTTTCTCGAGATGTGACAAAATCTTTTTTCTTGTTCTGTGGAGCATTGAAGCAATTTTGCTCTGGCTGAAACCAAACTGTTTTGAAATATCCGAAAGGGAATCCAGATAATAATACCTGCAGACAAAAATTTTTCTTTCGGTTTCCGGAAGATTTTTCAGATAATCCGAAATCATTTTCGCAAGTTCCTTTGTTTCGATTTCATCATAAATGTCGCTTTTATCCGGAACACATTCTTCAATTTCCTCAAAAGCAGCATCAATTTCTCCACTGCCGCGTTTTTCTGTTTTTTTGGCTCTGTATCTGTTAAGACTTATATATCTTGTAATTTTACTGAGAAAAGCAGAAAAAACATTCGGTTTTTCCGGCGGAATTGTGTTCCATACGCTCATATATGTATCGTTAACGCTTTCTTCGGAATCTTCGTTATCCGAAAGAATGTTGAAAGCGATTTTATAAAGATAATTACCGTATTTTTCTGCGGTTTCAGAAATTGCCGATTCGTTTCTTTCAAAATAAAGTTCAATTATTTTTTCATCTTCCAAAATTTTGTCACCACCTTTGAAAATTATTAAAGGCCTTCAACTATATAGTAACATTTTTTCAATTAATTTTGCATGTAAAAAGAAAAAAATCCGGAAAGGGAAGTCCTTTCCGGATTTTTCTTTAAATTCTTCCAAGTGCCTTCATCTGGATAAGCACTTTTTCAAGTTTTTCTTCCTTTGTTTTTGCGGAAATTTCATGTGTAACATATTCCGGTTCAACAAGTTCAATAATTTCCTGAACTCTCGGATTTTCAAAAGGCTGGTGTTTATCAATATTGAGGATAATGTCATAGCCCTGTGCCCAGCGTTCGTAAAATTCCTCTTTCGGTGTGATATCAAGGGTTTTGTGACGCTGGATATATTCTCCGGTGATGGATTTATGGAGATGGAGCGCTTTGAAATATTTTGCAAGTTCACCGTGATTTCTTACCGTTTCAAGAACAAAATCAATGCCTTGGTCTTCGGTATAAATATTCTGCGGTGCGCACATAAGGTGACCCGTATCCATAAGAATACCTTTGTTTTCATAATCAGTAAGTTCAAGCATAAGAGCCGTTTCTGCGGGCTTTAAAAGCATCATACCGGGGGTGAAAAGATTTTCGAAAAGAAGCTTGAAATGGTAATTTTTGCCCTTTGTAAGCTCGTTTACGATCTCTGCGACAGCTCTTATAACTTCTTCATCGGAATGTTCCCATTTATAACTTATAACTTCTTCGTTGGAAACATCGTTTACATGGAAAACAACGTATTCAGCACCGATTGCTTCCGCATATTCCATATCCGCACGGTAGGGAAGAAGAAATTCTTCGCGGTTTTTCGCCTGGTAATAACTTTCCCAAACTTCTCTTGCTCCGAAATGTCTTTCAAGATTCGGGATATCATTTCTCCAGAAATCCAGCCATGCAGGATAGAAGAAAAGATGAACACCGATAACGTTATCTTTATCATAAGTTCCGGTTGTATCTTCGCCGCCGCGGATAACTTCGCAGCCATCACAAAGGCAATCCGAAATAAATTTGTTCATTCCTTCCTTGCCGTTATAATCTTTGAGCCATTGGTTTTCGCTTACTACATTTATAATATGTTTCATAAATTATCACCCAAAAATATTATACTACAAAACAAAAATAATAAAAAGAGCCCTTTGCCAAAAAAGGGCAGAGGGCTCTTCCGATTTTGCTGTTTTTTTGATAAAAAAAGAACCGCAACCAAAGTTGCGGTTTTGTTTGGTGGGGACAATAGGACTCGAACCTATGACCCCCTGCTTGTAAGGCAGGTGCTCTAACCAGCTGAGCTATGCCCCCGAACGACTTGTTTATTATAACGCGTATTTTATAAAAAGTCAAGCCTTTTTTTGAAAAAATTTCAAAAATTTTAAATTATTTTTTTACAGCAACAATTACTGCTCTTTGGCTATCCCGGCGAAGGGGAAGGAAACTGTCTTCATCAAAGACTGCTTTTACTTCAAATCCCGCATCGGACAGCCATTTTTTAAGATCTTCGATTTCGTATGCTCTTTCGGAAAAATCGCTGCTGTAACGGCAATAAAGTCCGTCGTTTTCTGTTTTATCAAAGAAATCAAGGGAAATATCAACGGTAACGCCATCTTTGTCCAAAGAATTCTGCCAGGCACAGAAGGTGTTTTTGTTTTCATAGACAAAACAGTTGTTTGCAAGAACTTCCTGATGTTTATAAACAGTATTTACGTCAAAAGCAAAAACTGCTCCTCGATTCGAAAAAAGGGAAACTTTCTTGAAAATATCTTTTACTTCATCTTCATCAATAATATGATTTATGCTGTCAAGAGCACAGACTGTTGCATCGATTGTTCCGAAAAGATCAAGTTCGCTCATTTCCTGGCAAAGGAAAAGAACGTTGCTTTCAAGCATTTCTTTCTTTTCCATAGCAACAGAAAGCATTTCGTAAGAATTATCAACAGCAACTATATCATATCCGAAAGGTTCCATTTCAAAGCTGAGAGAACCGGTTCCGCAGGCAAGATCAAGCATAAGCTGTGCATCCGGATTATATTTCTGGATTACAGTATCAAAATATCTTGCCCTTGCAGGATAATCGACATTTGAAGTAAATTTGTCATAAAATCTGGCAAAATCTCCGTAATCGCTCATTTTTTACCCTCTAAACGGTTGAATACAAGGATGTATCCGCCGCAGGAATCATAATCTTCGGAAAGAGAACGGTTAACACGGCTTATTGTAGCGGTAGAAGCACCGGTTTCTTCAACAATATCGCTGTAAACTCTTTTATCAACAAGCATTTTTGCAACGTGAAAACGCTGGGAAAGAGTTTTAAGTTCCGGAACAGTGCAAAGATCACGGAAAAAGCTGTAGCATTCTTCCTTATTTTCAAGAGTAAGAATTGCTTCAAAAAGTTCTTCAAGACCCTCATCTTTAAGACGGTTATTCATAGAAGAAATACTCCTTTACACTTTAATACGCTGAAACTATTCAGCTTTTTAATTTTAACACTTTAGCACGCGAAAATCAATAACTAAATGTAAATAATTTAATAAATTAATATACAAATTTAATTTAATATTTTTGGATATACAAACAAATACTTTTATGATAAAATATTCGGTATAGAATAAGCCTCTTTTGCGTATCATTAAAAAAACGAAAAGGGGATTGTTTTTTTTGAAATTTATTGTAATAAAAGCTTTATTAATGACTGTTTCGGCTTTTTTTATTGTTGCCGCACCTTTTTTATATTTTCCGGGAAATGAACTTGTTGCTGCTTCCTCCAAAAACATAACTGAAAACAATGTAATTCTTCTTGATGCCGGTCACGGCGGCGAAGACGGAGGTGCAATCGGCATCGGAGGAATAATCGAAAAAGATATAAATCTTTCGATAACACTTAAAACTTCCGAATTTCTTGAATTTTTTGGATATGACATTGAATATACCCGAAAAACAGACAAAATGACCTGTGACGAAGGACTTAAAACACAGCGTGAAAAGAAAGTTTCCGATATAAAAAACCGCCTTTGGCAAATTGAAAATTCGCATTGCCTTTGTTCAATTTCAATTCACCAGAATATCTTCGGCGGAAATGTTACCGGAGCACAGGTTTTTTACAGCAAAAATAACCCTGAAAGCAAATTGTTGGCGGAATCGCTTCAAAGCGGAATATCCTCAATGCTTCAGCCGGAAAACAAACGTGTTATAAAAGAGTCAACAAAGGATATTTATATTCTTTACCATACAGAAAAACCGGCTGTTCTTGTTGAATGCGGTTTTATATCAAACGAAAAAGAAGCCGCTTTGCTTTCTGACGAAAATTATCAGAACAAAATGGCTTTCGCCATTGCCTCTTCAACTGTAAAACATCTTACCGAAAGGGAAGTTTAAATAATGGAAAAACTTAAAAAAATATTTGTATGTTCGGAATGTGGGTATGAAACTCCTAAATGGATGGGGAAATGCCCCGAATGCGGTGAATGGAACACTTTTATCGAAGATGTTCGCGCTGAAGAAGGAACTTCCAAGCAAAAAACAGCCGGACTTATAATCGGAGAAACTGAATCCGAAACTATTTCCAGCATCTCAGATGTCGACGTTAACGATGAATTCCGTTATGTAACCGGAATCGATGAACTTGACAGAGTTCTCGGCGGCGGAATTGTAAAAGGTTCTGTAATTCTTCTCGGGGGCGACCCGGGAATAGGAAAATCCACAATGCTTCTTCAGATTTGCGGAAAACTTTCCGAAAAAATGAAAATACTTTATATTGCCGGTGAAGAAAGTAAATCCCAGCTTAAACTTCGCGCAAAGAGAATCGGTGTTGACAGCAAAAATCTGCTTATTGCTCCTTATACCGATATCGGTCAGATAGTTAACGCAATAAACAGCGAAAAACCGGATATGGTAATGGTGGATTCTATCCAGACCATGAGTTTTTCCGGAATCGCTTCTTCAAGCGGAAGCGTTACTCAGGTAAAAGAATGTACTTCGATCCTTACGAAAGTTGCGAAAAAGGCTGATATTCCGGTTTTGATCGTCGGCCATGTCAACAAAGACGGCGCCATTGCAGGACCTAAAGTTATGGAACACATTGTTGATACTGTACTTCATTTTGAAGGCGAGCGCACCATGAGCTACCGTATCCTCCGTTCCATTAAAAACCGCTTTGGTTCCACTAACGAAATCGGTATTTTTGAAATGAACGAAAACGGACTTCACGAAGTGGAAAACCCTTCAGTTGCGCTTCTTTCCGAACGTCCCACTAACGTTTCCGGAACCTGCGTAAGCTGTATTATCGAAGGAACAAGACCGATTTTTGCGGAAGTTCAGGCTCTTGTTTCAAAAACAGGTTTTGGTGTTCCGCGAAGAACTTCCACCGGATTTGATTTCAACAGAACCGCTTTGCTGATTGCTGTTCTTGAAAAAAGAGCGGGATATTATTTCGGCAGTATGGATACCTATATTAACGTAATTGGCGGACTTAAACTGGACGAGCCTGCAGCTGATCTTCCGGTTGCAATTGCACTTATTTCAAGCCTTACAGATACCGTTGTTGACAGCAGCATCGTCGCTTTTGGTGAGATCGGCCTTGGCGGTGAACTGCGCAGCGTTTCAAATACCGAAATTCGTATTAAAGAAGCCGAAAAACTTGGTTTTACGGAAGTTATTCTACCTATGCAGTGTCTTAAAAAACTCCGTAAAGAAGATTATAAAATCAAACTTACCGGAGTTGCAAGCATTGGCGAAGCTTTTTCTGCCATTCGCAAAAAAGAGGGTGAAAGTAAATGAATTTTGTCAAAAATCCAAACTTTCCAACCGGAAATGTTACTGTTGCGGCTGTTTCTTCCGAAGCGGAAGACATAATTTCCGCATTGCAATCGGCCAAAATTGCTGTTATTCCGGTTGAACCAAATAAAAATCTTCCGACAGGAATTGCATCTCACGCTGATTTACAAATTCTTCATCTAGGCGGAAATTCAGTGCTCACAGCTTCGTGCTCAAAAAAGAGCACAGATATGCTTCAGATGCTCGGTTTTGATATAAAAAATACCGAAAACGAACTCGATTTTGGTTACCCGAACGACTGTCTTATAAATGCACAAATTATCGGTAAAAACATTATTGTAAACCCGGATATAATTGACAAGAAACTGCTGGAGTTTGCCGAAGAGAATAATTATAACATAATCGGAGTAAAGCAAGGCTATGCAAAATGTTCTGTTCTTGCCGTTACAGAAGATGCCGTTATAACAGCCGACCCCGGAATTTCCAGAATTTTACAACAAAAGGAGATTGAAGTTCTTAAAATTAAAGAGGGCGGAATTTTTCTAAAAGGATATGACACCGGATTTATAGGTGGCTGCGGGGGAATGGTCGAAGAAAAAATCCTCGGAACTTCCGGAAATCTAAAATCGCTCAAGGATTATGACAATATAAAAGATTTTCTTCGTAACAGGAATATTTATTCGGAAAATCTTGGAGGAAGAACTTTGCGTGATATCGGCGGAATTTTACCGCTTTGCGAAGAATAATAAATCAACGAAAAAGCCTGATTTTATCAGGCTTTTTTTATTTAATAAGTATTGACGGGAGAGGGTTTTTTGTGGTATAATTTCCATAGAGCCAACTTCGCTAAATAGAAATTTAGCGAAGTATAGGGGAGTAAAAAAGGAGGATTACAGTATGAATAAAGATAACCTGAACGATTGCCCTGAATTTCTTCAAGACTTTCTTTTTTATATGGAAACCATTAAAGGACGTTCTCCAAGAACTGTTGATGGTTATTATATCGATTTAAGATCTTTTATCCGATTTCTGATGATCGATAATGGCTTTGTTTCTGATGATGTTGATTATAAAGAAATAAAAATTCATGATGCAAGTTTTGATTTAATCAAAAACGCAACCAGAACCGATGCCATGAGATTTCTTTCCGAATTTCAGCGTAACCATGATAATGAAGCCAAAGCACGTTCCAGAAAGGTTTCCGCCATAAGATCTTTCTATAAATATCTTACAGTTTCCAGCGGAAAACTTTCCGAAAACCCGATGCTTAATCTTGAAACTCCGAAACTAAAAAAAACGCTTCCTAAATATCTGACCCTCGAACAAGCGCTTGAACTTTTAACACACGTTGAAACCAATTTTACCGAACGCGATTTTTGCATAATTACGCTGTTTTTAAATTGCGGAATGCGCGTTTCCGAACTTTGCGGAATAAACGTACATGATATCCGTGAAAATCAGCTTAAACTCCTTGGTAAAGGCAACAAAGAACGCATTGTTTACCTGAATGGTTCATGTCTTACAGCAATCGAAAATTATCTTCGCGTGCTCAATTCCGGTGAAATCATCAAAAGAGTTGATAAAAATGCGCTTTTTCTTAATAGATTCGGCAAAAGAATCAGCACGCGCGGCGTGGAACAAATCGTGGAACAGTGCCTGAAAGAAGCCGGACTTGACGGAATGGGAATCTCTCCTCATAAGCTTCGTCACACGGCTGCAACCTTGCTGTATCAGGATGCTGGCGTTGACATCCGTGTTTTAAAGGAACTTTTGGGTCACGAAAGCCTTTCAACAACAGAAATTTATACCCATGTAAGCAATAAACAGATTGAAGATGCCTCCAACAAATCTCCGCTTAAAAATGTTAAACAGCCTAAAAAGAAAGTTAAAGAACCGGTTGAATAAACAATGAAAAACAGGCGGAAATAAAAGAAATTATTGCTAAAATCACTGTAAAAGTTAAAAACTTTACATGCATATTTTTGGCGTTATAATGCGATTTTTCAGAATTTTTATTGCATATTATATCTGATAATTGTCTGGAATAAAAAATTGAATTTTCAGTCATGATTACCAATATCAAATTAATAAAAACCGCTGATGTAAAAAAATTTATTGTTGAATTCACAATATAATTTATTCCGATAAATTCATATTTAAGTGAATTTTCGAATCCAAAAATAAAACCGTTTATAAAAATTCCAAGAAGTGCAGAAAAAACTCCGAAAATACTGGTTCCTGAAAAATATAAACAAATCATAATCAAAAAAGGAAAAGAAAATTTGTTTATAAATAAATTAAACAGATCGTCCGATGTTTTTGAAATAAAATTATAAAGATTTACGCAAATTTCTTCAGGAATAATTTTGAGCATGCTCATTCCGAAAAATGTTCCGGCAATAAGCATTGCACAGCTTAATATTAAAAACCTGTTTTTTATTATATTTTCAACTACTGCCTTTTTGTCCATTTTTATAATCGACCTCTTCCCTTTTTTCACTTCCCTACCATTTATATAACAAAAAAGCTCCGGATATTCCGGAGCTTTTTATTTTTTAATTATTTATCTGCCATTGCAACTTTTATCATAATTGCACATTCAACACGTTTTCTTTCCATTTCGCAGGAAAGTTTTACGGGTTTGTTGATATCTTTATTGAAGCTGTAGTTGTTTGCGTTGCAGCCGCCGGAACAATAAAATTTGCACCAGCAGTCTTTGCATCCTTCTTTGGTATAGATATTGGAGCAGGCAAATTTATCTTTCATTTCAACATCGAGAGTTTCATCATCAAGATTGCCCATTTTCCATTCATCATTACCTACAAACTGATGGCAAGGATAAATATCGCCGTCGGGAGTTACGGAAACATATTCGTTTCCGCATCCGCATCCGCGAAGACGTTTTATCGCGCAGGGACCCTGATCAAGATCGATCATGAAGTGGAAGAAGTTAAAGCATCTTCCCTCTTCTTTCTTTCTGCGGATCATTTCAACTGCAAGCTTTTCATATTCCGCAAAGATGGTGGGAAGATCTTCCTCGGTAATTGCATAAGGTTCGGAAGCATCTGCGATAACAGGTTCAACGCTGAGCTGATCAAAACCAAGGTCATCAGCGATATGATAAACATCCTGTGCAAAGTCAAGGTTGTTTTTGGTAAAGGTTCCGCGGGCGTAGTATTCTTTGTTATCGCCCTGAAGACGTTTTTCCACAAGTTTCTGGAACTTGGGAACAAAGATATCATAGCTGCCTTTGCCATTTATTGTAAGACGCATGTTATCGTTTACGCATTTTCTTCCGTCAAGGGAAAGAACAACGTTTTTCATTTCCTTGTTGATGTAATCAATGCTGTCATCATCAAGAAGAACGCCGTTGGTGGTTACGGTAAAGCGGAATTTTTTATTATATTCCTCTTCCTTGCTTCTGGCATAATCAACAATTTCTTTAACAGCATCCCAGTTCATAAGAGGTTCTCCGCCAAAGAAATCCAGTTCAAGGTTATGACGGTTTCCGGAATGGGTAAGAAGAAAATCAATTGCTTTTTTACCGGTTTCAACGGGCATAAGTTTTCTGCCTTTTCCAAAGTCACCGGTGGAAGCAAAACAATATTTGCAGCGAAGGTTGCAGTCATGGGAAATGTGAAGGCACATGGATTTGATAGGTGCGCCTTTCATCATATCGGTAAAACGTTCGTAATCATCTTCGCTGAAAAGCTGTCCGGCTTTCTGGAGTTCAAGGAGTTCGGAATAAACTTCAAGAAGTTCTTCTCTGGAATATTCTTTGGAAAGTTCTTCAAGAATCTCTGCCGGAAATTCTTCCGGAAGTTTGTCTTCAAATTTATTAAGAAGATCAAAACAAAGTTTATCAAGAACATGAACTGCGCCGGAGTTTACGTCAAGAGCAATATAGTATCCATTAAGATAGAAAGTATGTACCATTTAAAAATCTCCAAAAAAACGGCAGGCGCACCGGGCATTGGCACGCCTGCAATTTTCAATAATCAAAAATTATTTGTTGCCTTTGCGGGATTCGTTTTCGCATTCCTGGTTTGCAACAGTGCAGGAAGTTTTGCAAGCAGACTGGCAGGAAGCCTGGCATTCGCCGCAGCCGCCTTTTGCGCAGGATTCTTTAAGATTTGCGTTGTTAACAGTTTTGATATGTTCCATTATGTTATCCTCCTGAAAAAATACATATTTCAACATGTTTAAGTATAGCACATATTTTTAAATGTTGCAACTATTTTCTTATAATATAATTAACTCCAATTATTCCTCCAAATGAACCTGCAATAATCATCATTGCCGCCTTTATAATTGCAGCCGTTCCGAAGCCAATTGTTTCAAAAAAAGCCCCCGAAATCCAGGCAACGGTAAAAAACAATATTCCTGTAACTGCTCCGCAAAGAAGTCCCTTTTCACCTGCAATTTTTGCAGCTGCAAAACCGCCGCAAAAACAACCTGCTGCAAGAAAAACAACAGTTACAGGCGAAATCAGCATTGCCGGTACATTTCCCACCATAAGTGCTGCCGCCATTAGAAAAATCATAACAGCAGATGAAAGAATTCCTATACCCGTACCAAAAGCAATGCTGACCGCAATTTTTTTTAATTTTTTCCCAGGCATAAAAAAACGCTCCTTTCGGAATATCCTTTTAAAGGTTATTCGAAAAGGGGCGTTTTTATTCATTAATCAATTATTTTGCAGCGTCTGCTTTTTCTTTTGCGGAAATATTCTGTGCAACCGCGCTTTTAAGAATGCGGATCTTGCTTCTGTCGCTTCCGGTTTCGATAACAACGGTATCCTCTTTGATAGAAACAACAAGACCGACAATTCCGCCGATGGTTACGATTTCATCGCCGATTTCAAGATTTTCTCTCATTGCTCTGTCTTCTTTATCTTTTTTCTGCTGAGGACGGATAAGAAGAAAATAAAAAACGATAAGAACGATAACGATCGGAGCAAAACTGATGATTGTATCCATAATGGAACCTTCAGTTTCTGCGCCGGACATGGTAAGAAGATAATGCATATTGGTCATTTTATACCTCCGAAAATATTATAAAATAATTTTAAATTTTAAAAAAATATCATATTCTCTTTCCGAGAATATCGCGATATTTCTGATAAAACTCCTCAAAAGTTCCGTTATCAAGAGCTTCGCGGATTCTTTCCATAAGGGTGTTATAGAAATAAAGGTTATGCTGAACGGTAAGTCTGTGAGCAAGAAGTTCATTCGCACGAAGGAGATGACGGACATATGCTCTGCTGTGAAGACGGCATGTCGGGCAGTTGCATTCCGGATCCACCGGTCCCTGATCATAGATATATTTTTCATTGTTGAGATTGCGGATACCCTGCCAGGTGAAAAGAGTTCCGTGGCGTGCGTTACGGCTTGGCATTACGCAGTCAAAAAGGTCAACACCAAGGTGAACAGCTTCCAGAATGTTTACGGGAGTTCCTACACCCATAAGATAGCGCGGTTTATCCTTCGGCATATGGGGTTCAACTGCATCGATAATGCGGTACATCTCAAGAGTGGGTTCGCCGACCGCAAGACCGCCGATTGCATAACCGTCAAGATCAAGTTTTGCAATTTCTTTCATGTGTTCAACGCGAAGATCTTCAAAAGTGCATCCCTGGTTTATTCCGAAAAGCATTTGGTGAGGGTTGATTGTATCAGGCAGAGAATTGAGCCTTTCCATTTCCGATTTGCAGCGATAGAGCCATCTTGTTGTACGCTGGCAGGACTGGGCTGCATAAAACTTGGGTGCAGGGTTTTCAACGCATTCATCAAAAGCCATAGCAATGGTGCTTCCGAGATGGGACTGGATCTGCATTGATTCTTCCGGTCCCATAAAAATTCTGTGACCGTCAAGATGGCTTCTGAAATAAACGCCCTCTTCTTTAATTTTGCGGAGTTTGGAAAGGCTGAAAACCTGGAAACCGCCGCTGTCCGTAAGAATAGGTCTGTCCCAGTTCATAAATTTATGAAGACCGCCAAGCTCTTTTACAACAAGATCGCCGGGACGAAGCGAAAGATGATATGTGTTGCAAAGTGCAACCTGACAATGAAGATCTTTAAGATCTTCAGCGGCAACGCCGCCTTTGATAGCGCCGCAAGTTGCAACATTCATAAATGCCGGAGTCTGAACAGTTCCGTGAACGGTTTCAAACTCTGCTCTGCGGGCTCTTCCTTCGGTTTTTAAAACAGTAAACATAATTCTCCTTTTATATAGGGCAATAATATATCTATATTAGTATAGCTTAATAAATTACTCTTTTCAAGTAAAATTTGTAAATTATTTGTTTTCAACACACTTTCCATTTGTATAATAAATCTTGACAACTGTATAATTCATATGATAAAATCATAATACTTTTAGTATAGCTGGATTATGGAGATAAAATAATGGCAGAAATAAAAGATTTCGGAAGAAAAGTTAAAAAAATCATGAAACAGCGCGGAATAACCCAAAGCTGGCTTGCGCAAAAAATCGGGGCAACCGAAGCAACTCTTTCAAGATACGTCAATAACAGCAGAAAGCCCCAAGCCGATATCGCTGCAGAAATCGCAGAGGCTCTTGATGTATCGCTGGATTACCTTATGGGTATAAGCGGCTTCCCCACCCCGATAAAAACTTTGAGCACCGAAGAATCACTTATGCTCAGTGCATTCGGAAGGGCAAATGCCAGAGATAGAAAGATTATATTCGGTGTGCTGGAAGACCACATGACCGCCGAAGAACTTGAAAGTTATAAAAAAATTCAGAAAAATTGATTTTATGTGACTAAGTTACGGAAAACAGGAATAAAATAGGATATAATACAGACAAATCAAAGAAATGATTTAAAAATATTTAAAACCAAAAGGAGATTAATTCTATGAAATATACCTGCATGATTTGTGGATACACCTATGACGAAGAAAAAGGCATTCCCGAAAGAGGAATCGCTCCGGGCACCAAATTCGAAGATCTTCCGGCAGATTTCCGCTGCCCTCTTTGCAAAATGCCCAAAGAAAAATTCAGAAACGTCGCACAGGACGTTCAGGGATAAAAATTAAAAAACAAGCTGTTAGAAAATATCTCGGAAATTAATAATCCAAGCTAAAAAAGCGACCGCAACGCGGTCGCTT
>JAGBAZ010000042.1 GCA_018110905.1 Oscillospiraceae bacterium | reverse complement strand
CGTTTCCTTCCCGGAAGATTATCCCGCAGAAGAGCTTAAAGGCGCTCCCGTTGTTTTCAAATGCAAACTCCACAGCATCAAAGCCAAAGAAATGCCCGTTGCTGATGATGAATTTGCAAAAGACGTAAGCGAATTTGATACTATCGATGAACTCAAAGCTGACATCAAAGCAAAACTTCAGGAAAAAGCAGACGCACAGTCCGAAGCAGAACTTGAAGAAAAACTTGTTGATGCAATTATCGAAAATATGGAAGCTGAAATTCCCGAATGCATGTATGAAGCAAGAATGGAAGATATCGCTGTTGACTTTGAAAACAGACTTGCAAGAACTGCCGGCCTTACCCTTGATGAATACCTCAAATATACCGGCGCTGACAAAGAAACTTTCTTCGGCGGTTTCAGACCCCAGGCAGAACGTCAGGTAAAAATCCGCCTTGCTCTTGAAGAAATCGCAAAACTCGAAAAAATCGAGATGACCGAGGAAGAAATGAACGAAGAGTTCAAAACTCTTGCGGAGCGTTATGAAATGAAAGAAGATCAGGTAAGAAAGATCGTTCCCGCAGAAGAACTTGCTCTTGACCTTTGCGTAGAAAAAGCAATCAAACTTGTACGCGATGCAGCAAAAGTAACCGAAATTTCCGCAGAAGAAGCTGCAGCAAAAGAAGAAGCTCCCAAGAAAAAACGTACCACCAAGAAAAAAACTGAAGAAGAAGCTCCCGCAGTAGAAGGCGAAGAAGCTCCCAAGAAAAAACGCACCACCAAGAAAAAAGCAGAAGAAGCAGAAGCTCCTGCAGCTGAAGGTGAAGAAGCTCCCCAAAAAAGAGCAACCCGCAAAAAGAAAACCGAAGAAATCGATCCTTCCGTTGACTGATTAAGCGGAACAGTTTCCAGAGAAACTGCAATATAATTATCTTTGTATTGGAGGATCTCCGGAATTATTTCCGGAGGTCCTTTATATCAATAATGACAAATTTTTACATGATTCGTTTAAATCCGAAAGGAGTGATACCACGATGAGTTTGGTACCGATGGTCGTTGAACAGACCAACAGAGGCGAGCGTTCCTATGATATTTTTTCCCGCCTTCTTAATGACAGAATCATCATGCTTTGCGACGAAGTCAACGACACTACTGCAAGCCTTGTTGTTGCGCAGCTGCTTTATCTTGAAGGACAGGATCCGGATAAGGATATCAGCCTTTATATCAACAGTCCCGGTGGTTCCATCACCGCAGGAATGGCTATTTATGACACCATGAACTATATCAAATGCGATGTTTCCACCATTTGCGTAGGTATGGCTGCTTCTATGGGAGCATTCCTTCTCAGTTCCGGCGCAAAAGGTAAACGCTATGCTCTTCCCAACAGCGAAATTATGATTCACCAGCCTCTCGGCGGAATGCAGGGTCAGGCTTCCGATATCAAAATTCACGCAGACAGAATCATAGCAATTAAAGAAAGACTTAACAAAATTCTTTCTGAACAGACCGGTCAGCCCCTTGAAGTTATCACAAAAGATACAGACAGAGATAATTTTATGACCGCACAGCAGGCCAAAGAATACGGCCTTGTTGACAACGTACTTGACCACAGAGAATAATTCAGCATAATTCGGAGGCTTTTGAACTATGGCCAATAAAGATGATCACAAAATGCGCTGTTCCTTCTGCGGAAAACCCCAGGATATGGTTTATAAACTTATAACCGGCCCGGGAGTCTGCATTTGTGATGAATGCGTCGAACTTTGCAATTCCATTCTTTATGATGAAGATGATCTTGATCCGATTGAAAAGACCAGACGCAAAAAACAGGAAAAAAATAAACCGGTTATCGACCCGAAAACTTTGCTTAAACCGGCAGAACTCAAAGCAGTTCTTGATAAATACGTTATCGGACAGGACGAAGCAAAAACTACTCTTTGCGTTGCTGTATATAACCATTATAAACGTATTTTGAGCAAGCTTGATACCGAAGACGTTGAACTTCAGAAGAGCAACGTTCTCCTTCTCGGACCTACCGGTACAGGCAAAACTCTTCTTGCCCAAACTCTTGCAAGAGTGCTTGGCGTTCCTTTTGCAATCGCTGATGCTACTACAATTACTGAGGCCGGATATGTCGGTGAAGATGCGGAAAACGTTCTTCTCCGTCTTATCCAGGCGGCAGATTTTGATGTTGAAGCTGCGCAGCGCGGAATTATCTATGTTGATGAGATAGATAAAATTACCAGAAAATCGGAAAACCCTTCTATTACCAGAGATGTTGGCGGAGAAGGCGTTCAGCAGGCACTTCTCAAAATGCTTGAAGGAACTGTTTCCAACGTTCCTCCTCAGGGCGGCAGAAAACATCCCCAGCAGGAATTTATCCAGATTGATACAACCAATATTCTGTTTATCTGCGGCGGTTCTTTCGACGGAATTGAGCCGATTATCGAAAAGCGCATAGCAAGTTCCGCAATGGGATTTGGTGCAAACGTAATCAGCCAGAAATCCAAGGAAGCAAAAGACCTTCTTAAAAAGGTAACTCCTCACGACCTTGTAAAATTCGGAATCATTCCGGAAATGGTAGGCCGTCTTCCGGTTATTACTGCGCTTGAAAGCCTTGATAAACCTGCTTTGGTAAAAATCCTTACCGAGCCGAAAAACAGCCTTGTTAAACAGTATCAGAAGCTTTTCAGCCTTGACGGCGTAAACCTTCAGTTTACCGACGGTGCGCTTGATGCAATTGCACAGAAAGCTATTGACAGAAAAACCGGCGCAAGAGGACTTCGCTCCATTATGGAGGAAACACTTGGAAAGCTTATGTTTGATCTTCCTTCTGACGAAACCGCAGAACAGGTAGTTATCGGAGAAGCATGTGTAACAGAAGGCGCAGAACCTGTTATCGAACACAACCCGCTTAAAAAGAATGTACCGCTTGAAATAGCGGCAAAAGCATAAAAGATTATAAAAAGCGGCAGCCGTTGAAAAAAAAGACTGCCGCTTCCGATATTTTTATACCGGAGGTGAAAATATGCCAGAAAAGAAACAGCCGGCGGAAATTATTACAATGCCTATGATCGCGATGAGAGGAATCGTTCTTTTTCCGAATATGATTCTTCATTTTGATGTCGGCCGTAAAAAATCCATAGCAGCTCTTGAAGAAGCTATGAAAGGGAACAGAGAAGTTTTTCTTGCTTCCCAGATAAACGTTGAAGAAGACGAAATCAAACTCGATAACGTCAATAAAGTCGGTGTTGTTGCGGAAATCCGCCAGGTGCTTAAAAACAACGGCGGAACAACAAGAATCCTCGTTGAAGGAAAATACAGAGCAAAACTTGTTGATGTTATTGCAGAAGAACCTTTTCTTGTTGCGGATACTCAGGAATTTCCGCTTAAAAAACTTCGTCCGGAACGTTCGATCCTCTGCGATGCGCTTATGCGTACCGTAAAAGATCTTTTTAATGAATATACATATCTTGTTCCAAAAATGCCGAAGGAACTTGCGATAAAAGCTTTTGGAATGGATGATCCGGCACAGTTCGGAGAATTCCTTGCAGGAAACCTCAATATTGATATTGAAGATAAACAGCGCATTCTTGAGGAATCCAACTATGTAAAACGCCTTGAAATGCTTGCTGGTGTTCTTGAAAACGAAAATAATATCCTTGGCGTCGAAAAGGATATCTACGAAAAAGTAAAGGAACAGGTTGACCAGAACCAGCGTGAATATTATCTTCGTGAACAGCTTAAAGCAATCACCGAGGAACTCGGCGAAGGCGAAAACGTTCAGGACGAAGCTGATGCGTATAAAAAGAAAATCGAAGCTCTTGGCGTTGAAGGCGAAGTTAAGGACAAACTTCTTGAGGAAGTTGCAAGACTTTATAAAATGCCTTTCAACAGCCAGGAAGCAAGCGTTATCCGCGGATATCTTGATACCTGCATTGCGCTTCCCTGGAACGTAAAAACCGAAGAGAAGATAGATATTACCAAAGCAAAAAAACAGCTTGATAAAAATCACTACGGTCTTGAAAAAGTAAAAGAGCGTATTCTTGAACTTCTTGCCGTAAGAAAACTCCAGCCGGATATAAAAGGTCAGATACTTTGCCTTGTTGGACCTCCCGGAGTTGGCAAAACCTCTATTGCTAAAGACATTGCTGCAGCAATGGGAAGAAAATATACAAGAATTTCCCTCGGCGGAATGAAAGATGAATCTGATATTCGCGGCCACAGAAAGACTTATATCGGCGCAATGCCCGGACGCATTATGAATGCGGTGAAGCTTGCGGGAAGCAAAAACTCCCTTATTCTTCTTGATGAGATCGATAAAATGGGAAGCGATTTCCGCGGAGACCCTGCTTCCGCAATGCTCGAAGTTCTTGACCCGGAACAGAACGTTGCTTTCCGTGATCATTATATCGAACTTCCTTTCGACCTTTCGGATATACTTTTCATTACTACCGCAAACGATCCGAGCACAATTCCCGGTCCGCTTTACGACAGAATGGAAATTATCGAACTTGGTTCCTATACAAGAGAAGAAAAATTCCAGATTGCAAAAAAGCATCTTGTAAAAAAGGAAATGAAGCGCCATGGGCTCGATTCCAAAATGCTCAGAATTTCAGATGATGCGATTTATGCAATAATCGATTCTTATACAAGAGAAGCGGGAGTCCGCAGCCTTGAAAGAACTATCGGCAGTCTTTGCAGAAAAGCGGCAAAGAAAATTGTCGGCGAAGAAGCATCTAAAGTTACAATCAGCGAGGCTAACATAACCGATTTCCTCGGAGTTAAAAAATTCCGTCCTGAAACAATTGAAGCAAACGACGCCGTAGGTCTTGTAAACGGCCTTGCATGGACTTCCGTAGGAGGAGATATGCTCCAGGTTGAAGTTGCAATTCTTGAAGGAAGCGGCAAAATCGAGCTCACAGGCAATCTTGGCGACGTAATGAAGGAATCAGCAAGAACAGCAATAAGCTATGTCCGTTCCTGCGCTGAAAAATACGGAATTGAAAAGGATTTCTATAAAACAAAAGATATCCACATCCATGTTCCGGAAGGTGCAGTTCCGAAGGATGGTCCTTCCGCCGGCGTAACTCTTACCACCGCTATTGTTTCCGCTCTTTCCGGAATTCCGGTAAGAAGAGACGTTGCAATGACCGGCGAAGTAACTCTTCGCGGAAGAGTTCTTGCAATCGGCGGACTCCGCGAAAAAACAATGGCTGCATACAGAGCGGGAGTTAAAACCGTCCTTATTCCGGAAGATAATATACCGGATCTTGAGGAAGTTGACCCGGTTGTAAAAAATGCAATTACTTTTGTTCCGGCAAAAGAAGTTGAAACAGTTCTTGAAACTGCGCTTGTAAGACCAGCCGAATCTGTAAAGGAAAATAGCTTTATAGAGGAAATTTCAATGCTTAAAATTGAACATGAGCCAAAAACCGTTAATATTCAGTAAGTGAGGATAAAAATGAATTATAATCACGCAGTATTTGAAGCCGCATACGGCACATCAAAACAGCTTCCGAAAGCTGAACATATAGAATTTGCCTTTGCCGGACATTCAAACGTCGGAAAATCTTCCCTTATGAATGCAATTTTCGGAAGAAAAGCTCTTGCAAGGGTTTCAAGCCAGCCGGGTAAAACCGTTACCGTAAACTTTTATGACGTCGACGGAATAAAATTTGTTGACCTTCCGGGTTACGGTTATGCAAAAGTTTCCCAAAATGATAAAAAACGCTGGGCAGATCTTGTTGAGGGTTATCTTATGAGTGACAGGGACATTCGTCTTATCGTTCAGCTTGTTGACAGCCGCCATGCTCCAACAAAAGATGACGTTCAGATGATCGATTTTATGATTGACAACGAAGTTCCGTTTATAATTGCTCTTACAAAATGTGATAAGCTTAATAAAACAGAACGTAAGAAAAGGGAAGAGGCTTTCCTTACCGAAATCCCTTGTTTTGATCAGATAACTTCTGTTTGGACAAGCACAACGACTTTTGAGGGTATAAGCGATCTTAAAGAGATTTTTGAAGAACTTTCTTCCGAAGATTATGAATTTGAAGAAGAGGAATTCGAAGAATAAAGATTAAAAAAGGCGTTTCGGGAAGAAACGCCTTTTTTAACAGTCGGGTGAATTTTATGGATATTTCTTTTAAAAACGGAAATGAAAAATTCAACTATCGCGTTTGCGCAATTATGATTGATAACGGCAGAATTCTTGCTATGAAAGACGAACGTTCGCCTTATTATTATCTTCCGGGAGGAAGAGTTAAAACCGGAGAAACGGCGGAATATGCTGTTTTGCGTGAATGTGAAGAAGAACTTGAGGCAAAACCGGAAATAATCCGTCCGCTTTGGTTCAATCAAGCTTTTTTTACTGAAGACGTTGAAAAAATTCGTTTTCATGAAATTTGTGTTTATTTCCTTATGGATATTTCGAAAACCGATATTCTTTCAAGAGGAAATAAATTTGTTTTATCTGAAAATGGGGAAAAACATAGGTTTGAATGGCTTCCTTTTGAAAAACTTGCGGAGGAATATTTTTATCCGGAATTTCTTAAAAAAGAGATTTTTAACCTGCCGGAAGTTCTTACACTCAGAACGGAAATAGAAGAAAAAATCATTGATGAAGTTAAAGGATGGATTTATTCATTATAAAAGCCGCTTTTCAGCGGCTTTTCTTAATATTTTATTAAATTTAAGTAGCTGTCGTTGTAAAGAAAATAAAAACCGTTATAATTAAACTCAAAAGGAGATGAGTTTATGGATAAATCCAAGGCAGTTAATCTGGTTTTTAAAATTGTTCTTACCGCGGTAATTTTGCCGCTCATATTTTTTGCTTCGCTTTTCATTGGACTTATAGTTTATGATGAGTTCATTGCTTATGCTTTAATAGCCGTTCTGGCAGCGTTTTTTGTTCCTATGATTTGGTTCAGAAACAGAAAAAAAGTGCTTGTTTACTGGGGAATTTTCTTTGCTGTAACTGCGGTTATCTGCGGAGTTAAATACGGAATCGAAGCTTACGACAAAAGCATAACCGTAAACCCGACCCCGAATATCAATGTCCATGAATATCTTCCTTTTGAAGTAGATTCAAAAATCGTTACCCTTGACGAAAAAGCAAGTCTTGAACTTTCCGGAAATCTTCCGAGAATTGACGGAGCGGCGGCTGTTTTTCCGGTTTATTCCGCTTTTGTAAATGCGGTTTATCCGGAAACCACAAAACTTTGGGATGGAGTTTTTGAATATAATAATACCGTAGGCGGATATAAACTGCTCGGAGAAAGACAAACGGACATTTTCTTTGGCGGATATCCTTCGGAAGAACAAATTGAGGAAGCAAAATATCACGGAACGGAATTTGTTTATACTCCGATAGCGCAGGAAGCTTTTGTTTTCTTTGTCCATAAAGATAACCCGATTGATAATCTTACTTCCGAACAGGTCAGAGCGATTTATGCCGGAGAAATAACGAATTGGAGCGAAGTCGGCGGCAAGAACGAAAAAATTGCTGCTTATCAGCGCAACGAGGGAAGCGGAAGCCAAAGCATGCTGAAACGTTTTATGGGCGATAAAGAAATTATGGAAGCACCTACGGAACTGGTTAACGACCTTATGGTTGGAATTATTGAAAAAGTTTCCGACTACAGAAGCAAATCCAATTCCATTGGTTTTTCTTTCAGATATTATGTTGAGGGTATAATTCAGAATCCGGATATAAAACTTTTGAGCATAGATGGGATTGCTCCAACAGTTGAAAACATAAAAAACGGAACATATCCCATAACCGGGCCGCTTTATGCAGTGACATGGGAAGGAAACAGCAACGAAAATGTTGAAAAGCTTCTTGAATGGATTCTTTCCGAAGAAGGACAGGAGATAATTGAAAAAACGGGATACGTTGGAATAAGCTGAAAAAATGAGCGAAAAGCTTTTGCTTTTCGCTCATTTTATTTTTATAAACCATTTTTTATGCGGAAAAATCTTATGCAGAAATTTGAGCACGGAAAATAATTTTTGTTCTTTGATTTTGATGCTCAGCGGCCCGATTTGCAGAACAAAACGGTGCTCAAAGGATTTCATAGCTTTCAAGAATGTTGCGGAGTTTTTCTTTTTTATCAAAATCCATTTCACAAAGAGGAAGCCGCAGTGTACCGAATTCTTTTCCGAGCATGGTGAGAGCTTCCTTGACGGGAATGGGATTTACGTCCGAAAAAAGCGCATCAATAAGCGGAATAAGCGCAATTTGTTTTCTTGAGGCTTCGACATATTTTCCTTCAAAATAGAGGGAACAAAGTTCATGCATTTCTTTCGGAACAATATTCGCTGCAACGGAAATAACGCCTTTCGCACCGATGCTCAAAAGCGGAAGAGTTAGTTCGTCGTTTCCGGAATATACGTTTATTTTATCACCGCAGAGAGAAATAATGCGTTCCGCTTTTGCAACATTTCCGGAAGCTTCTTTAACAGCGCAGATAAACGGATTTTCGGAAAGTTTAAGATATGTTTCGGGCTTGATGTCAACACCTGTTCTTGAAGGAACGTTATAAACAATAGTAGGAAGCTGGCACCATTTTGTAATGAAATTATAATGCTCAATTATTCCGTTTTCGTTTGCTTTGTTATAATACGGTGTAACGGAAAGAACAGCGTCCGCACCGGCGTTTCTTGCGTTCAGAGCAAGTTTTGCGGCATGGTGGGTGTTGTTGCTTCCTGCGCCTGCAATAAGCGGTACACGGCGTTTTATAACGTCTTTTGCACAGCAGATAATATTATATTGTTCCTCTTCGGAAAGGGTTGCGGATTCACCGGTGGTTCCGTTGACAATAATTGCATCAATGCCTTTCTGAATAAGTTCGTCAATAAAGTCGGCATATTTTTTTAAATCAACGGTTCCGTCCGGACGCATCGGTGTTACCGTCGCAACCCCGCAGCCGGTAAAAATTGTATTCTTCATAATAAAAACCTCCGCAAATCTGGATACACCAATTTATGCGGAGGTTTGTTTTATTATGATATTCAGTCAAAATAGCCTTTTGCGGCATAAAGTTCCGCCATAAGAACGTTTCCGCCTGCAGCACCGCGAAGGGTGTTATGAGAAAGGCTTACAAATTTATAGTCATATTGGCTGTCGGGACGAAGGCGACCGATAGAAACTCCCATTCCTTTTTCAAGGTTGCGGTCAAGCTTTGCCTGGGGTCTGTCGGGTTCTTCAAAATAAGTGAGGAAATGTTCCGGAGCAGAAGGCAATTTCAAAAGCTGGGGTTCGCCGCTGAATTCTGCCCAGCATTTTTTGATCTCTTCAACGGAAGGTTTGTTTTCAAAGCTTACGAAAACAGCGGCGGTATGACCGTCGGAAACCGGAACACGAAGACATTGAGTTGTGATAGCAGGGGAAACGGCGTTGATGATTTCGCCGTTTTCGACTTTTCCCCAGATTTTAAGGGGTTCTTTTTCGCTTTTTTCTTCTTCTCCTCCGATATACGGAATAAGGTTATCAACCATTTCCGGCCAGCGTTCAAAGTTTTTTCCGGCCCCGGAAATTGCCTGATAGGTGCAGGCAAGAACTTTGGTGATGCCAAATTTCATAAGAGGATGGAGCGCGGGAACATAGCTTTGTATAGAGCAGTTGGATTTTGCGGAAATGAATCCGCGTTTTGTTCCAAGACGCTTTTTCTGCGCCGCAACAGCTTCGATGTGTTCCGGGTTGATTTCCGGAATTATCATCGGAACGTCGGAAACTCCGCGGTTTGCGCTGTTGTTGGACATTACAGGACATTCGAGTTTTGCATATTTTTCTTCAAGATCCTTGGTTGCGGATTTATCCATATTTACCGCACAGAAAACAAAATCAACAACAGAAGCGATTCCTTCCGCATCTTTTTCCGCGTCGAGAACGACCATTTCCCTTACATTTTCAGGAATTTCGCTTTCCATTGCCCAACGGCCGGAAACGGCATTCTCATAGGTCTTTCCGGCGCTTTTTCCGGACGCGGCAAGAACTTCTATATGAAACCACGGGTGGTTTGAAAGCAGCGTTACAAGGCGCTGGCCGACCATTCCGGTGGCGCCTATGACGCCTACTTTATAATTTTTCATGAACGGGGCCTCCTTTAATATAAAATAACTTGCAATAAAGGACTTATTGCAATATAATATATAAGTTAATTATATGTTACTGATTTTATCATTACATAATTTTTCTGTCAATATTTTTATTAATTTTTGGATAAACGGTGATTTAATGAAAACAAGCGATTTTTATTTTGACCTTCCGGAGGAACTTATTGCGCAACATCCTGCGGATAAACGCGACCATTCCCGCCTTATGCATCTTAACAGGGAAACAGGCGAAGTTGAACACAAACATTTTTACGAAATAATCGATCTTCTTGAACCCGGCGACCTTCTTGTTCTCAATAATTCAAGAGTTATTCCCGCAAGACTTATCGGCGAAAGAGAAGATACTCATTCTCCGATTGAATTTCTCCTTCTTAAACAAAAAGATCTTGACGTTTGGGAAATTCTTGTTCGTCCCGGAAAACACGCAAAAATCGGAAAAAGATTTGTTTTCGGCGGCGGACTTCTTAAAGCGGAAGTAATTGATATTGTTGAAGACGGCAACCGAATTGTAAAATTTGAACACGAAGGCAATATCTACAACGTTCTTGATGAAATCGGTCAGATGCCCCTTCCGCCTTATATTACTGAAAAACTTGCTGATAAAGAGCGCTATCAGACTGTTTATTCCGATCCTATCGGTTCTGCGGCAGCTCCTACAGCCGGTCTTCATTTTACCGAAGAACTTCTTGATAAAATAAGAGCAAAAGGCGTAAACACCGCTTTTGTAACTCTTCATGTAGGTCTGGGAACTTTCCGCCCGGTAAAAGTTGAGGATTTTGAACACCATATAATGCATACCGAGCATTACATGCTTCCGGAAGAAACCGCAAAACTTATAAACGAAACAAAAGCTGCGGGTCACCGTGTTATTGCGGTTGGAACAACTTCCTGCAGAACTCTGGAATCTGTTGCGGCGAAATACGGTGAAATTCGTCCCGATGATGATGACACCAGCATTTTTATCTACCCAGGTTTTAAATTCAAAGTTCTTGACGGACTTATCACAAACTTCCATCTTCCGGAAAGCACTCTTATAATGCTTGTTTCCGCCTTTGCGGGATACGAAAACGTTATGAATGCTTATCAGGAAGCGATAAAAGAGAGATACAGATTTTTCTCCTTTGGCGATTCTATGGCGATTATCTGATTAAACAAAAAAGCGACCGCGTTGCG
>JAGBAZ010000041.1 GCA_018110905.1 Oscillospiraceae bacterium | reverse complement strand
CATCGCTCATTTTTATTGATAAATGAGTGATGAAATACCCCAAAATACCGCAAATGTTCCGCAAATTTTATTATCAAAATCTTATCAGCTGTGATAAAAAATCCGCATAAATAAAACAAAAAATGGCTTGAAATCAAAAGATTTCAAGCCACTTAAAAGCCAAAAGGGATTATTCCCATTCGCTCCCGAAAAACATAACCTAACGCTTTTTGCTTGGGCATTTTAACTCATATTATCGGGAGTGCTCAGATTATCCTGAAAATATTGACTACCAGAAATTCTGTTGTCGTTTTGTTGTCACGGATATTATAAATTATTTGGTTTCGGAATACAATAGCTATCTTAAAGATAATTTTTAATAACAGAACAAAGTTCTGCGAGCCTTCCTTCAAGCACATAATCCATTTCATGGGCAAAGTCAAACTCAAACTCTTTATGAAAATCATCTATGTAACCAACGAATACTGGAACTTCTCCAAACTGATCTGCAGTGAGGTCTACAATTATTCCATTTTCTATATTACTTTCTTCATATTTCGTAATATCAACGGGCTTATCATACTTCTTTCCACCAAACATTTCTATTAAACGGTTTTCTTCATCAGAAGGTATCCAAAATTTAGGAGCTGGCTCACTTACTCTCTTATCTTTTAAAACAAGCCAAGCATGAGATTGCATACCAAAATTTCCGCAGACATATAAAGATTCTACCCCTTTTTCATAAAGATATGTTGCTAAAAGATAGCATATATCCCCACAACAACCGCGCGGAAAGTGTTTAAAACAAATGTCTCCATCGAAATCTCCATTATTATAAGCCTTGTCAATTGCTTTCCTAAATTTTTTTGCTAGTGAAATAATTTGATTGTTGTCATAAATCATTGTAGCACCTTCTTTAATTGAATGAAAAATTTTGTTTTAATGGTCTTTAAGATATTCGACAATCAAACCTGACAGCTCGCTAACACTTTTGTTCAATTCATCAGTCGTGTTTTTGTTATCTAGTAATCCGGAGGAAGCATGTGAGATAGGATTAGAATTTCTCAAGTTCTGTGCTTTTTTGATAATTTCATTGCTATTCTCGATATTTTTGTAGAATTGTTTTAGGGTTCTTTCTTGATAGAATTTTTTATAATTCGGTCGTTTATCGTCTGGCTGTCTATCAAAAACAAATTCAAAAATAGCAGTAATTCTATCAAAATAATTTTTATAATAAGCAAAAGATGCCATATGGTTTTCTCTTTTTGCTTCGGACAGATACATGAAATACAGATAAAACGTTTTGTAGTCTTGTCCGATTGTTTTAACTATCTTGTTTATTTTGATATTGTTCATATAATTTAAAAAACTGTTTTGGCAATTATAAAAATAATATGCATATAATATCGGACACTGTTCACAAAGAATATCCAATAAATCAACATGTTTAAATCCACTTTGGATTAAATATGTAATTGCAACCGTTGTATTATAAGAATTCCATTTGTTCTCTCGATGTTTTATGAAAAGATGATTTAGAAAAATTTTTATTGCCTTATCTTCTTTTGTTTTCATAATCATTGCAGTTAATCTTTTTGGATCGAGATTAATAAATGAGATACTTTCTGTAACTAAATTACGTAATTCTTTTTTTACTGGTTCTGAACAGAGTTCTGTATCGTTTTCATAAACAAAATAATTAAAAACTTCATTTGCCGTAAACTCTATATCGCTTGAGGAAAAATATTTATTAATAAGTTCATTGTATTTTTCCACATCGACACAATCATATAATAATTCAAAATAAAGATCCGAAAGAAATTTTTGCAAGGATCCATTAAATAATTCTTCTATATCATGTTTTTGACCATTAAAATATTCGTCATATAATGATTTTTTTAATTCTTCATTTATTTCTGTCATCTTTTCAAAACAACATTTTTTGGTGTTTAATGCCAATCCATATTCCTTTAAAATAGACGAATATTCATTTCTAATTTCATTATAAGTTTCATACAAAGCCTCAAAAGGTTTATTTGACGATATAAGTATATACATATCGTCAACATACCTAACCATGTGAAAATTTGAAAAAACAGCAATATTCTCAGAAATATATTTATGAAGTTTCTCGTCAATAGTATCAAGATATATAACTGTAGCTAAAAAGGAGGATGCTACACTATTTTCTATTAAAGGAAATCTCCCATTTCCACAGTATGCAAGCAATTCTTTGAATAGGTGAAGTTGCGTTTGAGTAAAAACTACTCCACTTTTATTACAAATATTATCAATTCTAGAAATTAATTTATCGATGCTTATATTTGAAAAGAAGCTTGTAATATCAGTTTTTATAAAATATTGATATTCTTCCTTACAAGCATTCAATTCTTTGAAAAAGTCATCGTAATCTTGTTTATATTTGGGTCTCATATATTCGTAGTTGCCTGCATAATAGACAGAAATATCCAATGGTCTTTCTGAAATATAGTGATCGTATATTTCTTTTCCTATAGATTGTAAAACTAAATAAAGAATGGGAGAGATCAGTGAAGAATCACGAAAACTTCCATCACCTTTTTGAATGAAATTTTCTGATTGATGCATTGCTGGAATAAACAAGACAAAAGAGCCTGTTTTTATGTATTTACTATAAAAAACATCGCTCGAAATATAATCTTTATCTTTTTCGGTAAGTTTTGTAAAAGGAAACCACTGCAAATATGATTTTAAAGATCCAAGTTTTAATGAAAAATACATATCGCAAGTGCTTTTCCAGGTTTCATATTTTATTCCAAACAAGGATTTTACCCCCATAAAATGTTTTTTAATAATTATACCACACAATTATTTCATAATAAATACGTATGCTATGTTGACAATGTAAACACGGCGTGCTATACTGTGTTTACAAAGTAAACAGCGGAGTGTGACGCCTTATGGATAATAAAAATATAAACCTTACCGAAAGCGAATGGTATGTTCTCGAATGTCTTTGGGAATCTTCTCCCAGAAGCGGAAGAGAAGCGGTTGATTACCTCAAAAACCGCGTTGGCTGGAGCAGAAGCACAACCCTCACAATGCTCCGCAGAATGACCGAAAAAGAACTTATCCGCTGCGACGAAAGCGGCGAAATGAATATGTATTATCCTCTTGTTGAAAGGGAAGCTGCCGCCAGAAAGGAAACCGAAAACTTCCTCGACAGAATTTATAACGGAAGCCTTTCCATGATGGTCAGCGCTTTTACCGAAAAAGAAAAACTTTCGAAGGAGGAAATCGACGAACTTTATTCAATTTTGCAAAAAGCAGAGGAGGCGCAGAAATGACTCAATGGATCATAACATCGTCCGTGCTTATCGTGATAATAGCCGTGCTCAGATTTCTTCTGCGCGGCAAGATAAGCCTTAAACTCCAGTATGCTTTGTGGGGACTTGTGCTCATAAGACTTCTGCTTCCGTTTTCGATTTTCGAAAGTCCTGCATCCGTGCTCAACCTTATGAATGAGAGGGAAGAAACCTTTGAACCGCCGGTTTATTATGAACCTTATGCGCCGGGAACAATCAATCCCGGAGTTCCCGATGATGACATCTATATCCTTGATGACTATGTTGAGCAGATTGCTCCGGAAACAAACATCACCATTGATAAGGAAGGATTCGTTACAGAGCCGGAAATCAAGGTTATCAATTGGAGCGACGTACTCATGGGTGTTTGGCTCGTTGGAACTGCCGTTTTCGGCGCTGTTTTTGCGGTTTCCAACCTCCGTTTTCGCAAAAAACTGAAAAACACCCGCGAATATGTAAGCGGAACAAAGGCATGGCTCCCGGTTTATGAAAGCTCCGCAGTAAAAACTCCATGCCTTTTTGGAGCTATAAAACCGGCCATCTACATTACAAAAGAGGTCCTTGCGGACGAAAAAGTGCTTTCTCACGTTCTTGAGCACGAAACGACACACTACCGCCATGGCGACCATGTGTGGTCGGTGCTCAGATGCTTCTGTCTTGCGCTCCATTGGTACAATCCGCTGGTTTGGTTTGCGGCGTTCCTTTCCATGCGCGATTCGGAACTTGCCTGCGACGAGGATACCATCAAAAGAATCGGCGAAGAGGAACGAATTGGCTACGGCCGCACTCTTATAAACCTCACCTGCGAAAAGCCTGCGGTTGGAATCCTTTCCGCCGCAACCACCATGACAGGAAGCAAAAGCAGCATTAAAGAACGCATCATGCTCATCGCAAAGAAGCCGAAGATGCTTAAAATCACGGCGACTCTTGTTGCGGTTATTGCCGTTTTTGCGGTCGGCTGTACCTTTACCGGAGCTATAAAATACAATCCGGAAACCACTGAAAAACCTGTTTTGGAAACCTATTCAAATGTGCTTTTTACAGAATACTCGGACATAAATAAAGCTGTAAGAATGAAAGTGACCGAAGCTTCCGAAAAAGAAATCACAACAGAGGTCTTTAACGGAACATCCGAAAACGTTGTTTACAGCATAGGTTACAAACTCCATTTTGAACAGGACGGAAAATGGTATGAACTTCCTGTTCTTGATGAAGAAACTTCCGATATGAGGATGGCCGGAACAACGTTAAAAGTTACTCCGGAAATGGAAACATCTCCGTTTACAAATAACATAAAAGAATCGTATGGAAAGCTTCCGGACGGAAAATACAGGATTCTCAGAACCTTTGAGTACAGAGGTGTTTCGGAAAATTCCGAAGCAGAATCTTTTATTCTTGCCGCCGAATTTGTTCTTGAGGACGGAAAACTTGCCGCCGAATACCCTGCAAAGCTTGAAGAAGGCGAGTACTTCCCGGTGGAACAGATTTTTATGAATTTCGCAAGTTCCTTCTTCGGAATTCCGGAGGAAAAATACCAAATCAAACAGAGGGCTTTCGTAACTTTTGATTCCGAAACCGGCGAAGAAATTGAGCTTATACCGGTTTCCGAATGGAAATGGCAGGAATTTCCCTATTCCGCGGAAGAATGGAAAAACCTTTTTATAACGACGGAAACAATTCCGTTCCCGGATATTTCGGAATACCGCAGCAGATATTACCAGCCCCTTGATAACGGAAAATTCATCGCATCCCTCGACGGAGAACTTTGGCTCGTCGATATAGATCCGAAAAAGATGTCGACTCCCGATGATCTTTGGGTCTGGGATATTTACAGAATTGCTCCGATGGAAACTGCCGCCTCAGAAGCTTTGGAAGCGGAAATTCTTGAAAAAGCAAAAACAGTAATAAATACCTCGGGAATTGATATCAACAGTTTCAAGCTTGAAATCCTTGATGTGAAATCCGAAAAAGTGCCCTATGAAATCATACATTATTATTTTGATGGCTGCGGAAACAGAAAATACACTGTGCCGGTTGTGGGTTTCAGCGATGGGGAAATCATTCTTGTACATTTAATCCGGGAAAACGAAGCGGTAATCCACCGTTTTGAAGAGAATTTTGATGGAGAATATGAGCATAAAGAAGATATCCCGGTTGAATATGAACCGATAATTCCGTCATTGTATTATCCCATGTATACTGCCGAAGGAATTGCTTCCATGACCGAAGAAGAATTTTTCACCGCAGCGAAAAAACTCGGATATACCGATGAACAGCTTGAATATATCGGCGGTTTTATTGAAGAAGGTCTCGGAAGAGAATATATTCTTATGCCCCTTGAATACAGCAAGGAAACTTCGTTTTCCGGAAAAACCAATGACAGCAAAAAATCCCTAGGAACTTTCTATTATGATCCTGAAAACTTTGGGGATTACGGCGGATCTCTTGGATTCGCCTATGTTATCAACAACGGAAAATTCACCGTTCTTCCGGAAATGTATTTCAATAACTTTGGAGTGGTTGATAACGAACATTTTGCCTTTGCTAACGATGTGAGCATAAAAATTTATGAATTTGAAAATATAAACAAACCTTCTGCCGAATGGAACCTTCCGTCAGAGGATAATACAGAATTTGGTTATCAGCTTCTTGGAACTTCGATGAATAAAACTACGGAGCAGATTGCGGTATTTTACGTTGATATTCCGGATGATTTTGATAAGATTTATGACCACAAAGAACCGGATTTGAGTTCCACATATCAAATCGCGGTAATTGATGCCGGCGGAAATGAGGTTTACACCCTTGATACCGGAATAAATCTTATGGTTGAATTTTATGGTCTTCCGGACTGCGTCCGCCCTGAAATGGGAATAACCTATAAAAATACCTTGCGTTTCACTCTTGGAGAAAAATCTTATGAATTCAATTTTGAGGAAAAGAGCCTTGAAAAAATTTCTCCTTTAACGAATTTTGATTCAAACGATGAAAGGGTAAAGGAAGCGATTTCTTATATCGAATATATCGTAAAGAAAAGCGGAAACTCAATAATAAGCATTGAATTTAGCACTGAAAGAACCGATCTGGAAATAGAGTATCTTGCAAGATATTACGATAAGGAAATGCTCAAAGATAATATCATTCATATAGAGGCAACTTATTTAGATGAAAGTGGAGCGGAAGATTGGACAAGCTATGTTCTTTCTTATACAGAACTAGATGGACCTCATGCAACGGGAAATTTCAGAGATAAATACCGTGAAGAATTCGGAACCCAATGGTATATCATCAATTCCGGGAAACCTTAATGAAAACATAATCCGCTTTTTGGAGACTTACCAAAAAGGAGATGAAACAATGTGCTTCTCATGCTTAAAAGCTTAAGAAGAGAAAGAAAAATAACACAGAAAAATCTTGCAGAAATTCTTCATATTTCCCAGACTTCTGTCAGCAAATATGAAACTGGAGAAGCTGTTCCGGATCTTGAATTGATTGTAAAAATGGCAGATTTTTTTGGCGTTTCGCTTGATGAATTTATAAAAAGATAAAACAATAAAAAGGAGCCGTTCGGAAAAACGGCTCCTTTTGCTATAAGATTGTTTCATCGCTCATTTCATCACTCATTTTTATTGATAAATGAGTGATGAAATGATATAATAACTTTGAGGTGATCTGTTATGCGCAATAAAAAACCGCCGTTTGAAATTACAAACGCAATGTTTGATGAAATTACTGAAATTGCAGAGCTTGTGGGACATGTTACCGCAACTCAGGGACTTTCCGCTAACCCGACTTTGCGCCGCACAAACAGAATACGCACCATATATTCTTCCCTTGCCATAGAGCAGAATACTCTCAGCCTTGAACAGGTTACGGCAGTTCTCAACGGCAAAAAAGTAATTGCTCCGCCGAAAGATATTGCCGAGGTAAAGAATGCCTATGAAATTTACGATATGCTGGATTCCCTGAATCCGTATTCGGTTGATGATCTTTTTAAAGCCCATGCTGTTATGACAAAAGATCTGGTTGGAGAATCCGGATGCTTCCGTTCCAGACCGGTTGGTGTTGTTGATAAAGAAGGCAATGTCCTGCATTTCGGAACTCTTCCGCACTATGTTCCGGGGCTTGTTGAGGAACTTTTGGACTGGACCGAAAACAGCGATTTTCATATGCTTATCAGAAGCTGTGTTTTTCATTATGAATTGGAACTCATTCATCCTTTTGCGGACGGAAACGGAAGAATCGGACGCCTTTGGCACACTTTGCTTCTCTCGAAATGGAAACCCATGTTTGCATGGCTTCCGGTAGAGTCAATAATCCATGACCGCCAGAACGAATATTACAATGCCATAAACCGTTCCAATATGGAAGGCGAATCTACAGCGTTTATTGAGTTTATGCTTTCTGCAATAAAAGAGGCTTTGATAGAGGCTATACAGACAACCGGCGCAGCAGAAAATATGTCCGTAAACGAATTACGTTGGTATAAAATTGAAAAATTTCTTAAGAAAAACGAAACCATCACAAATGCCGATGTGCGTGAGATGTTTGATGTTTCATCCGCAACCGCAAACAGAATTTTGACAAAACTGGTTGATGAAGGTAAGATTCAGAAAACAAGAATCGGCAGAAGTTGGGGATATATTTTATAAAACGAATATAGGGGATAATATTCATGTGTTTTAAATTTAATCTTTTAGAAAAGGCCATTAAGCAAAAACCTCAAATTTTCTTAAAAAATATTACATTTAACGATGGAAGTAGAATAAAACTAAATAGAAATAGTATAATTGTTTTTACGGGACCAAATAATAGCGGAAAAAGTCAAGTGTTGAAAGATGTGGAAAATAGTTTAAATGCTTCGTATTATGATCCTAAAATAGTATTAAAAAGTATTGATACTGAGTTTTTAGGCGAAATAAATGAAAAAATTTTTTTAAGCAATCATTTCATTTCTTTAGGAAACCAGCAGTATCAACCAAATTGTTCAGGAATATCCTTTTCGGAAGAATCATTGTTGTCGAAATGGCGAGAACAAAAATTAGATGATAATATTCTAAATTTATTTGTCAAACGTTTATGCACGGAAAAAAGATTAACTGAATCAGAGGCGCTAAATAGAAATTTTTATCCAGAAAGACATTCTTTATATAGACTATATAGAAATCAAGAAATAGAACAGATAGTATCAGATTATTTTCATCAAGCTTTTGGAGTTGATTTAATTTTAAACCGATTTGCAATACAGCATATTCCTTTACATGTAGGTATTGCTCCAGACAAAAAAGCTTATACTATGGAAATGCAGAATGCTTATTATGAAGAAGTGGCTAAACTACCTAAACTAGAAGATCAAGGAGATGGTATGCGTAGTTTTGCAAGTATTTTACTTGATACGTTTACTTCAGATTATAATATTACTATGGTAGATGAACCTGAAGCATTTCTCCATCCTCCACAAGCAAGAATGCTGGGAAAAATGCTTGCTAAAAACAATCCGACTGATAGACAATTGTTTATATCAACACATAGTGAAGATTTTCTACAGGGCTTGCTTGATGCTGATAACGAAAATGTTACTGTTATAAGAATTAGCCGTGATAAAGATCTGAATAAAATGAGCGTATTAAATAACAGTGAAATAAAAGAATTGTGGGGGAATCCTATTCTACGTTATTCCAATATATTAAGTGGTCTTTTTCATGAAAAAGTAGTAGTATGTGAAAGCGACTATGATTGTCTGTTTTATCAAGCTGTTATGAATGCTATTTTTGAATCAAAAAATGAGATTGCACCAGATATTTTATTTACTCATTGTGGAGGTAAGAATAGGGTAAAAGACGTTGTAAAAGCATTAAAAGCTGTTAATGTTCCTGTCGCTGCGATTTGTGATTTTGACTTATTAAATAACAAAACTGTTTTTAAACAACTAGCAGAAGCCTTTGGAAGTAAATGGAATGAATCATTACAAACAGATATGAAAATAATTTATGATAATACAAATGCTAAAGGTGTGGATTTTTGGAAACAAATAAAGAAAATAGGAAAATTTGGATTTACAGGAGACTCGGCTGTAGCATATGAAAATGTAGAGAAGAGTTGTAAAAGTTTCGGTTTGTTTGTTGTACCGTTTGGAGAAATGGAATGTTTTGATAAAACCATTAATAAAGAAAAGAAAGATTGGGTTTATGAGGTACTTGAAAAATATAAATTAGCGGAAGAACCTAAACTTAAAAATGCGAGATCTTTTATTTCTGAGGTGGTTTGCCTTTGAATTTAACCAACATAATTTGAAATTTATTAATATTTAAGACAAAGAGCCCGAGTGATATTACTCGGGCTCTTTGTCTTGAAATTAGAGTATTTCTCTCCTCACAATCTCCTCTACCCTATTCCTAATGTTGTTCATCCTTCTAACCCATTTCATTTGGTCATGCTCTTTGAGTGCTTCATTTATACCTTCCTGCTCCGCCATCTGCTTTATAAGCATTGCTTCCATAGAGCAAGCGCGCTCGTCAATTTCAGCAAGGTGAGCGTTCAGCTTTCCGGTTGTGAGAAGATTCGTATATAGAATTTTGCGGTGCTCCTTAATGTAGTTTAGGTATCTCATACCCCAGATGCCGATTTCATATTCTTCTTCAGCGGGTTTTAAATTCGGGAGATAGTAATCTCCGTAAAGTGTGTAGCTGATTCTGGTTCTTTCATCGGTATAATGTTCTGCAAGTTTTTCTGTTTTCATTCTG
>JAGBAZ010000040.1 GCA_018110905.1 Oscillospiraceae bacterium | reverse complement strand
TTTCAAGCTGTTAGAATTGCTCGGAAACTAACATCTTTGCTCTTTTTTGCTCTGGTTATATAATACCTGCCGTTTGTGATGACTTTGTGATGATGTATTTTCACTTTGGTTACAATCCAAAACCAGTTTGGTAAAACTTTTGCAAAAACCTGTTACAAAGCGGTTTTTTTAAGCTTTTTTGCTTCTTATTTTTGCCGCAGCCATTCTTATAATCCAAACGATACATGCAAAAACGGCAATTCTTACGGTTATCACACCAAAATTGGTTACAAGCAGCGGAAGAATATCTTCGGCGGAAATTCCGTTCCAAAGACCGAGAACGTCTTTGTTTATCCACATAATAACAATAACGATAACGGACAGAACTGCTACCGCAATTCTCCTGGGTTTTCTTTCAACACTTTTCATTTTTATAACTCCATCAATATTTTTTCCGGAGGAAAAGAAACGCGACCCAATAAAGAACAAGCACAAGGCAAACGGAATATGCGCAATATTGGGAAAGCAAATCGTTTCCGGCAATTTTGAAAGCGATGGTACCGACGGCGTTCAGCATTACAAAACCGTATCCTGCCCATGCCCAGGCTCTTCCGCCGATGAATTTGTTGCGTTCGTCGTTTCTTTCAATTTCCATTTTTTCGCGGTATTCCGGATTTCTGCTGTATTTAAAATACTGTATCAAACGGATTGCTCCAACCGCAATAAGCGCGCCGCCCATTCCGCTCCAGAAACTGTCAACAATATCAAAAATTCCACAGACAATGAGAACAAGACCGATTACGACCCAGAAAATGCTTATATACATTCTTTTTTCAATTTTCATATATTTTTCCTCCGTTCAGATTTCTTCTTCATCAAAGATGAAAACTTCCTCGATGGTCATTTCAAAATATTTCGCGATTTTATAGGCAAGGAAAATCGAAGGGTTATATTTTCCGGTTTCAAGGGAACTTATGGTCTGGCGTGAAACGCCCATAAGTTTTGCAAAATCTTCCTGGCGGATTCCCTTCTCCTTTCTTATTTCCTCAATTCTGTTCTTCAAAGGATAGATACCTCCCTCACGGATTTTTTGTCAAGTTAACTTTACAAAAATAATATAGCACAGATATAAGCTCATGTCAAGCAAACTTTACAAAATATTTTATAAAAACAGGGCGGAAAATTTTTCCGCCCTGTTTTTAAATTGCGTTGAAAAGTCTTGCGACTGAATTCCATGTTTTTTGGGTCAAAGCGCCGTCGCAGCTTTCGCCTTCCTCACATTTATGGATATATTTTATCGCATTCCGGGTCGCTTCATCGTTTTTTCCGTTAAGTTCGACCCCGTCCGTTCCGGAATATTTTTCACCGATTGCTATAAGCATTGCCTGCAGAAACCAGATTGCTTTTCCTTCCTCTTCCGGCAAAACGGAACTTTCCTCGTCATTTACGTAAGGAAAAATCGGAAAAGGTTCGGCGTTTTTCCGGATATATTCGTTTGCGCTTTCCATAAGAAGCACCCAGGTTTCGTAATCCACAATTCCGTTTTCCGGAAGGTTATTTTGTTTTTGGAAAGCAAGAACCGCCCGCTCCGTTTCCTCTCCGAAAATTCCGTCCTCGAAAACAATCGGGATATCCTCACCGTTTTTATGAAAGATCCGCAGAGCACGCTGGATCTGTCTTATATTGAATTCATGTTCCTCGTTCAAAAAATCAGCTCCTTTGATAGTTGAAACCGGGATATTGACCCACGTTGGGAACGTTTACTGTATCGTTGAAAAATTTTTGCGGAACCGAGCGCAAAATTCCGAGATAGGCGTCATAAAGCGCGTCCCATGTTCCGATTCCGACAATTCCGTCCTGCGAAAGACCGAACACCCGCTGAAAATTCAGCACCTGTTCCTGCGTTTCCTCGCCGAAAACACCGTCCTCACTGACTTCGGAAATTTCTTCATAAAACGCCGCAAGAACGTTTATGTAATACTGCAAAAGCCGCACCCGCTCTCCTCTGTCGCCGATTTCAAGCGGTTCCACAAACTGGGTCGGAATTTCCGAAAGACCGACGTTTTCGCCGTAAAGTTCCGAAAGCCTTCGGACGGAAGTATAGATGAACGAAATTTTATACCAGGTTGCGGAACCGACAATTCCGTCCGGGTTCAGGTTGAAAACCCTCTGGAAAGTTTTTACCGCGTTTTCCGTCTGTTCACCGAAAACTCCGTCCACCGGATTGATTCGAGGTATTGCCGGAAAATTCCGTGCTATTCGGTTAAGCCTTTGCTGAATAAGGCGCACCTCATAATCCCTGCTTCCAAGTCGAAGCGGTTCGCCCGGATAGGATTCCACATAGGGCAGAATGGGCGCGGTTTTTATATCGATATCATTTCCGTAATAATACTGCAAAATCTCGTACGGAGTCATTCCGCGCCTTGCAAGGTCAACCGTTCCCCATTGGGAAAGTCCGCTGCAGGTTACGGTTGTTCCGTTGCAGTATTCGGTAAAATAAGGGTTCTGGCTGCCCTGTTTTACAACGTAGCGATTAAAAATTTCGTCAACGATTTCGCTTATATTTTCAAAAATATTGCGGTTTTTTATGAACTTCTGGTCATAGCTTGTTGAGGAAGTTATATCAAAAGGGTATCCGCGGCTTCTGTACCATTCGGTATAAATTCTGTTAAGGGCAAAGCTCACCTGGGCATAGATATTTGCCCGAAGAGCATTTTCCGGCCAGGTTGGATAAATTTCGCTTGAAGCGACGTTTTTTATATATTCCGGAAAGGAAACGGTAACGTTTTCCGCCGGGGAATCCGGCGCTCCGAGGTGGACTGTTATAAATTCCGGAACGGCAACATAGGTTTTAACCATTTGTTCCACCTCCGTAAAGTTTTTCCGGCTTTGGAACAAGATCGATCTTCAGTATTGAAACCTCGTTTGCAAAAACGTCCACCGGACGGCTTTTGACCGGTTCAAAATCTTTTTCCGCCGCTGTTACATAAAAAGTGGAAAAAGGTTCGGTGTTTCCCGGTTCAAGGGAAAGTTCCCGGCTTACTGTTTTAACCGGAACCGGTTTTGTTCTTCCGCTTTGGTCTGTCGTTTCAACGGCAATAAGCTCCTGCCTTCCTTTCGGGTCATAAATATCAAGCCTGTCGATAACAACATCAACTCCCGAAAGCGGAACCGCTCCCCTTCCGGTGGTAACTTCGACAATGATATTTCCGATTCCGTCCGGGACAATTTGCTTGGGTTTGTTTTCCCTTTCTGTCTTTTCTTCCGGAATCCTCGGAATATTTTTTACCGGTTCGGACGTTTCCGAAACCTTTTCTTCCGGCAAAGTTTCTTTGTGTTTTTCCGCAAAAAGTTTTCTCATTTCCTGCTCATAACGCGCTATCATATCGTTAAAATCTGAATATCTTTCGGTAGGAATAAAAAACACCCTCTTTCTCATGGAATTTTATGAGAAAAGGTGACGAAATATTCAATTATATTATGTTACAACCCCATTTCTTTTGTAACCAAAAGAAACCGAGCAAAGCTTGCGAAGCGCGCCCAGTGGGCGAAACAGCGAACAAGGTTTGGCGCCGCGGTCAAAATATTCAAGGCGTTATGCCGCAGAATATTTTGGGTACCGCAAGAGCAGGCACCTGAAAGAAAAGTTCAAACCCCTACCCGTTTGCTCCCGCAAACGACTCCCCCTTTGAAAAAGGGGGAATAAACTCTCCACCGGAAAATTAATGTTTCCTAATATCAACCGCCATCGTTCAAGCCGACGGCGGTTTTCATTCTAATCGGTTGTCCCGGCTGAATTTAAACCCAAATATTACCTGCAATTTTTATATTTAATTACGTTTTTTAAAAACAAAAAAGCCTTTCCGAAAAACGGAAAGGCTTTTTTTATTAATTTTATTGATTATTTTTTGCCGAAAAGAGCCATAAGGTCATCATCAAGGAAAGTGTCGCTTGCGGGAGCAGGTTCTTCATCACCGAAACCGGCCATAAATGCGGGAATGGATGCGGAAGAAGATTTTTTGACGCCGTTATCGTCAAAACCGGTTGCGATTACGGTGATGGCCATTTCGTCCTGCATATTTTCATCGAATGCAACACCGAAGATGAGGTTTACATCATCTGCGCAGGCTTCGCTTACCATTGTGGTTGCCTTATCGATATCGTCAAGGCTTACATCGGGGGAAGCAAGGATATTTACGATGGCTCTGTGCGCACCTTCGATGGAAGTTTCAAGAAGCGGGCTGGAAATTGCAGCCTTGGTTGCTTTTTCTGCTTTGTCTTCGCCGGAAGCGCGGCCAACGCCCATGTGTGCAACGCCTGCATCACGCATAATGGTGCAAACGTCAGCAAAGTCAAGGTTGATGAAACCTTCAATATTGATAAGATCGCTGATGCTCTGTACGCCGTGGCGAAGAACGTCATCGGCCTGTGCAAAAGCGTTCATAAGGGTGATCTTGGTTTCGGAAACTTCTTTAAGTCTTTCGTTGGGGATTACGATAAGTGCGTCAACATGGTCGCGAAGAGCAAGGATTCCGCTTTCGGCCTGTTCCATTCTGCGTTTTCCTTCAAAAGCGAAAGGTTTTGTTACAACACCAACGGTAAGAGCGCCCATTTCACGGGAAACTTCCGCAACAATTGCTGCAGAACCGGTTCCGGTGCCGCCGCCCATGCCCGCGGTTACAAAAACCATCTGTGCGCCTTTAAGGGCCGCCATGATTTCGTCGCGGCTTTCTTCGCCTGCTCTCTGGCCAACGTCGGGGTTGCCGCCGGCGCCGCCGCCTTTGCAGGTTTTTTCGCCGATTACGGTTTTAACGGTTGCTTTGGATTTCATAAGTGCCTGTCTGTCGGTGTTGAGAGAAATAAATTCAACGCCCTGAACTTCGCTTACTACCATGTGGTTAACGGCATTTCCGCCGCCGCCGCCGACACCTACTACTTTTATATTAATAACGCGACCGGTTTCATTATCCATGTCAAAATTCATCTGCATATCTAACTATCCTCCGTTTTAACTTCCTCAAATGGATAGAATAATCCTATATACAATAGTATCAGTTTTTATGTTTTTTTTCAAGCTATATTATATTATTTTTCATATTATTTTATTAAAAATTTTCGACAAAAATAAAAGGCGGAAATTTCTTCCGCCTTTTAATACTATTTTCTGTCGTCCATATTTCCAAGCCAGAGTTTTATTGAAAAATAAACCAAAGAAAATACCGAACCGAGCATAACGATAATAAAAACAGCAAAAAGAAAATTTGGAATTTCAATATCGAATATGTTCATGCAGGAAGTTGCTATATTGCATACCGACATAACAATAAGACTTATAAAAAAATATCTTTTGTTCTTTTCCATAAAACATTTCCTCTTTTATTCCTCATCTTCGTCCGCATAACCTGTTCCGGAAACTCTTCCAAGGGAATCCCAGGGCGAAACGGTCATTTCCTTTGTCATAACTTCGCCCGGAACAGAAGCATCAACAAGCTGATACCCTGTTTTCGAAAGTTTTTCGGTTATAACGTTATCCGCAAACTGAAGTTTATAATCCATTTCAAGTTCGTTTCCAAGGTTTACCTTTACCCTGTTGTCATAGATCATTGTGATTTCAAGGGTATCGCTTAAATCAAGGAAATTATAATTTTCCATACCGAGTTTTTGCATGGTTCCGATAATTTTTTTCATAAGATCCATGCGTTTGATATCGTCCTCGGTACTGGTTATGGTGCTGAGCCCGCGAACGGAAAGCATTCCTCTCGGAACTTCTTCAAGTCCCCTTTCAAGAACTTTTCCCCCGGCGCTTACAAGCGTATAGCCGTCCGCTTCTTCAATTACCGAAAACGGAATTGCCTCGACAATTTTTATATTCACCGCGTTCGGGAAAGCACGTTTCACCTCAACTTCCTCGATATAGCTGTAAACCGAATAAAGCTTATCTTCTGCATAGGCTGTATCAACTTCGAAAAGGTTTTCGCCTTTTTCTATTCCGGAAGTTTCGATAAGATCAAGTTCCTCATAAAGGGTATTGCCCTCGATGTTTATGCGGTCAACGTTAAAAAGCATTGTGAGGCAAAGATAAACGGCGGCGGCAAAAATAAAAACGGACACAACAATTAAAAACGGCGTGATTTTGCGGCGTTTTTTTGCCTTGCGCTGTTTTTTTCCTGCATTATCCACAAACCTTTTTTCGGTTTGTTTTTTATCCGTTTTTTTGATTTTAAACTTCATTTTTGTCCGTTTATCTTTCGTAAAGAGAAATTATTTCTTTTCTGATGCGTTCGTTTGCATCGGTAACCGCAAGCGCTTTTGCGTTTTCGGAAAGTTTTTTGAGTTTTTCCGGGTTTTCGGTAAGTTCCTTTACCGTTTTGCAAAGAAGTTCACCTGTAAGGTCTTTTTCTTCAATAACAACTCCGGCTTCGTGATTTGCGAGCACCATTGCGTTATGATACTGGTGATTTTCCGCAACATTGGGCGAAGGAATGAGCACCGAAGCTCTTCCGGCGGCTTTAAGCTCCGCAAGAGTCATGGCTCCGCAGCGGCAGATAACGATATCTGCGGCCGCGAGGCAGCGGGGCATATCGTTGATATACTCTCTTATGATAAGATTGTCGTGCTCATGAGCATCAATTCCTTTTTCTTTGAGCATATCAAAGTAATAGGAAGGTCCGTAATAGGAACCCGAACCGTGGATATGTACAAAATCCTTTTCGGAAAGATGCCACGCCATAAGGTCAGAAACCGCTTCGTTAAGTCTTTGAGCACCGAGGCTTCCGCCGAAAGAAAGAATACAGAGGCGCTCGCCGATTCCATAAAACTCCCTTGCGGCTTTTCTGTCCTGGCTGAAAATTTCCTGGCGAACCGGGTTTCCGGTTACGATATATTCTTTTCCTTCCGGAAGAAATTTTTTGCTTTCTTCAACGTCAAGAAGGATTTTATCTACATATTTTGCAAGAAGCTTTGTGGTCATTCCGGGGAAAGCGTTGCTTTCCATAGCTATGGTCTTATATCCCATCAAAGCGGCTTTTCTGACAACCGGGCCGCTTACGTAACCACCCGTTCCGATTACGATATCCGGTTTGAAACCGTTTATTATTTCCTTTGCTCTTGCGCTGCTTCCCGCAAGATACCAGAGAGCTTTTATATTGTTTTTGATGTTGCGCATGGAAATTCTGCGCTGGATACCGAGAACTTTTATCGGCGCAAAATCATATCCCGCATTGGGAACGATCCTTGCTTCCATTCCGTTCGGATTTCCCGCAAAAAGGATTTCGGTTTCCGGGTCATTTTCTTTCATGTAATTTGCAACAGCAACAGCCGGATTGATATGTCCGGCGGTTCCGCCGCAGGCAAAAAGTATTTTCATAATTTTCTCCGCTCAGCTTTTTTTAATGGAAGATTTTTTTGAAACAGAAAGCACAACGCCCATTTCACCAAGGGTCATCAAAAGCGCCGTTCCGCCATAAGAGAAGAACGGAAGCGAAATTCCCGTGTTGGGTATCGTGTTGGTAACAACGGCGATGTTAAGGAGGACCTGAAGTCCGATATGGGTAACGCATCCGGAAGCAAGAAGTGCCCCGAATTTATCCGGGCATCGCATTGCAATTATATATCCCCTTGCAACAAGAAGCGCAAAGAGAAGAACGATTGCTGAAGCTCCGATAAATCCAAGTTCCTCACAGACGACAGGAAAAATAAAGTCGTTCTGCGGTTCCGGAATATAGAGGTATTTCTGACGGGAGTTTCCAAGTCCTGCGCCCCAAAGTCCGCCGGAACCTATTGCTATAAGCGACTGTATGGTCTGGAATCCGCCTTCGTGATAATAGGAATACGGATCGAGCCAGACCTGAACACGGTCACCGGTATATGCCATAAACTGGGGGAAGATGATGATAAGCGCAACACCGGCGGCACCAACGCCGAGCAACGCACCAAAATAACGGAATTTTGTTCCGCCGAACCACATCATGGAAATACCAAGTGCGCCGATGATGATAGTACCGGAAAGGTGGCGGCTCAATATAACAAGCAAGGCCACAATTCCAAGACAAATTCCGAAAGGCGCAACGCCATATTTGAAAGTCTGCATTTTATCCGCATTGGTGGCGGCAAAATGCGCAAAAAGAACGATTATCGCAAATTTTGCAACTTCCGAAGGCTGGAAGGAAAAGCTTCCGATATAGATCCATCTTGCAAATCCATATTGGTCGCGCATGAAAATATCCGCAATCAAAAGCAGTGCAACCGCACCGGCAAAAAGAAGGAGGGAATATTTCTGAAGGATCTTATAGTTTACCTGGGAAACGAACAGCATTGCCGCAACGCCGACCACCGCAAAGAATAGCTGACGTTCGATGAAATAAAAGCTGTTGCCTTCATTATAAAAAGCGTAGGCATGGCTTGCGGAAAAAAGCATTACAAGACCGACGGTAAGCAAAACAAGAACGAGAACCAAAAAGGTCACGTCGATTTTGCCCCGCCTGTGCTTCGGTTCAAAAAGATGCTCTTTTGCCGCAGCAACCGGTATGAAGCTGTTCAGATCAATTGTGATAGCTTTCATATTTTGCCTTTCTTAAAAAACTAAAAACTTTTGATTTTAAAGCATTGTTACCGCAAGAACGGAAATTGCCGCGCCGATTGCGCCAACAAGACAAAATACGATAACAATTTTCCATTCGCTCCAGCCGCTCATTTCAAAATGGTGATGGATAGGAGCCATTTTGAAAACACGTTTTTTGCGGAGCTTGTAGCTTCCGATCTGGATAATATCGGAAAGGGTTTCGATAACATATACAATTCCGGCGAAGATAAGGATCATCGGAATGTTAAGTCCGAAAGCAAGAGCACAGACCATTCCTCCAAGGAAAAGCGAACCGGTATCGCCCATGAAAACTCTTGCCGGGTGGCAGTTCCAAAGGAAATATCCTGCACAGCCGCCGGCAAGTGCCGCCGCCATAAAGCCCATGGCGGTGTTCTGAAGAATTGCTGCCATAACGATGAATCCGCAGGCGCAGACAAATGTTACGGAAGAGCAAAGTCCGTCGATTCCATCAGTGAGGTTAACGGCGTTGGAAGCGCCGACAATGATGAAAACAGCAAGAGGATAATAAAGGAACCCGATATCAAGCTGGCCGATGAACGGAATAACAAGAGTTGTGGTAAGGGTTCCGGAAATATGAAGTCCGACAAGGAACATTATTGCAAGAAGTACCTGACCCATAAGTTTTTGTTTTGCGGTAAGGCCTTCGTTCTGTTTTCTTGCAATTTTGGTATAGTCATCGATAAATCCGAGAAGTCCATAGCCAAGAGCCATTACAAGGCCGCTGCCGTATTTGATTTTTTCTGTTGCAGGAGCATCTGCAAGGAAAACAAAAGCAAGGCAGCTTGCGGCAAGAATTCCTATTATGAACATGATTCCGCCCATCGTGGGGGTGCCTTCCTTGTTTTTATGCCAGTTCGGGCCGATTTCCAGAATGCTTTGGCCAAAATGAAGCTTTCTTAAAGCCGGGATAAGCCAATGGCCGGAAAGGGCTGCTATTACAAACGCAACAAATGCAACTATTGCAATCTGCATGATGATTCCTCCGTTTTATGTTTCTTCGTAAAATGCTTCCGCTATGTCTTCAAAACGCATTCCACGGCTGGCTTTAAGCCAGATTATATCCCCGGGTTTTGCGGTTTCCCGAAGTTTTTCGGAAAGTTCTTCCTTTGTTTCAAAATGGAAAGCCGTTTCTCTCATTCCGTTTACCCATGCACCGGCGACAATAAGTCTTGAAAGTTCGCCGAAACAGAAAAGCAAATCCGCATTTTCCGCGGCAAGTTTTCCGGTTTCGTAATGGGAACTTTCCGCAACGGTTCCGAGTTCGAGCATATCGCCGAGCACTGCGATTTTCCGTGCACCATCCGGAAGCTTTTGAGCACCAAGGGTGCTCAATGCGGCTTTCATGGAATCCGGGTTTGCATTATAGCAGTCTTCAACAACCTTTATGCCGCGGCAGATCTGCACTTTCTGGCGCATTCCGGTGTTTTTGAAGTTTGCAAGAGCCAAAGCACACTGCTCCGGTTCAATTCCTGCGGCAACACCCGCTCCGAAACCGGCAAGAGCGTTGAGCACGTTATGCTCACCCATTGCAGGGATATGCGCGGGATATTCCTTTCCTTCGAAAAGAATTATAAAATCCGTTTCGCCGTCGCGCTCAATAATATTTTTTGCCCGGATATCTGCGGAAGCATCTCCAACAGCATAGTATATCACATTATAGTCCGGAAGACAAATATCTTTCATCATGTCGTTATCTTTATTAAGGAGCAGCGTTCCGCCTTTTTTAAGACCTTCGACAATTTCAAATTTTGCTTTCTTTATGTTTTCTCTTGAACCGAGGTTTTCTATATGGCAGGTTCCTATGCATGTTATTACCGCGATATCCGGTTTTGCCGGAAGGGTAAGTTCTCTTATTTCGCCGAGATTCACCATTCCGAATTCAAGCACCATAGCTTCGATGCTTTCGTCAAGTTCAAGAATCGTTTTCGGAACACCGACTTCGTTATTAAGATTATTTTCGGTTTTAAGTGTCTTATACCTGCTTTTTATAACGGAAGCTATCATTTCCCTTGTTGTGGTCTTTCCGACGGAACCGGTTACTGCGATAACTTTCGGGCTGAATTTGCTGCGGTAAAGGCCGGCAATATCAAGGAAAGCCTGGCGGGTGGCATTTACGAAAAGAAGTTTATCGGTTCCGTAATCCCCTTCTTTTTGAACAACAGCCCAGAGCGCACCGTTTTCCATTGCGGTTTTTACAAAGGCGTGACCGTCAAATTTTTCTCCGCAAAGGGCAACAAAAATGCTTCCCGGCTTAACGTCCCTTGAATCCGTACAGATATTTGTAATTTCGATATCGGGAATTTCAATTTTCGTTTTTGCGCCGATCGCATCTGCAATTTCTTTAAGTTTTAACGGAAGCAAGTTTTATTCCCCTTTCGTTTTTATTTATGCATTTCCTCAATGAAGTTTTTTACAATTACTTTTTCGTCAAAATAAACGGTTCCAAAATCAAGAACCTGATAATCTTCATGGCCTTTTCCCGCAAGAAGAAGAACGTCGCCGCTTTCGCAATGTTCGATCGCCCATTTTATGGCTTTATAGCGGTCCGGTTCATAGTGGAAAGGAACACCGCATTTTTCAATTGCAGGAAGAGTATCTTCAGCAATTTCCTCAACAGCTTCGTGGCGGGGATTATCGCTTGTGAGTATCATAAAATCGGATTTTGCCGCAACGGCGTTGACCATTTTCGGGCGCTTTGTTTTATCCCGGTTTCCGGCGCATCCGAAAAGGGTGATTATTCTGCCCTTTGCACATTCCTTAATGGAATCCAGCACTTTTTCAAGGGCGTCCGGTCCGTGGGCAAAGTCGCGGATAACAGTGAAATCACCTTTGTGGATAACTTCCACCCTGCCCCTGACTCCGGGGCAGGTGTTAAGTCCTTCAACCGCTTCCTCAAAAGTAAGTCCGCAGTTCATTGCGGCTGCAGCCGCAAGCATTGCGTTGGAAGCGGAAAACTTTCCGGGCATTGAAAAATGAACTCTTCCGATATTTCCGGTTCCGACCATTGCAAATTTGCAGCCGTCGGAATAATTTTTAACATCGTGGGCGGTAAAATCCGCAGAAATATCGCCTATGGAAACAGTTGAAACCGGAACGGAAAGTTCTTCGAGAAGACATTTTCCGTAATCATCGTCGATGCAAACAACGGCTTTTTCACAGTTGCGGAAAAGTTCTTTCTTTGCGTCAAAATAATTTTCCATTGTTCCGTGGTAATCGAGATGATCCTGGGTAAGGTTGGTGAAAACCGCGGTTTCAAATTTACAGCCTTCAACACGTTTCTGGTCAAGAGCCTGGGAAGAAACTTCCATTACAACATATTCACAGCCGGCATTGGCCATTCTTGAAAAGATTACGTGAAGTTCCGCCGCATCCGGTGTGGTGTATTTTGCCGGAAGGGATATATCTCCGATAAGGTTCTGGATAGTTCCGATAAGTCCGACTTTTTTGCCCGCGGATTCAAGGATATGTTTGATAAGATAAGTTATGGTGGTTTTTCCGTTTGTTCCGGTAACACCGATAAGCTTCATCTTTTTGGCAGGATTTCCGTTGAGGTTCGCGCACATTTTTGCATAAGCTGCGCGGCTGTTTTTAACAATAATTTGTTCCTCAACACCGGTATCCCTTTCGGCAACGATCCAGGAAGCGCCGTTTCGCTTTGCGGCGGCGGCATATTCGTGTCCGTCAATATTTCCGCCTTTTATACAGACGAAAACACTGCCCGGCTCAACCCTTCTGGAATCCCCGGTGACATCTTTTATTTCAATATCTTCGATTTTTCCGGTATATTCAACGTCCCTTAAAAGTTCGGATAAAAGCAAAGGGATCACCTCCGATTGAATATTTTTGTTTAAAATCAGCCTTCGCCCTCTTCCGGTTCTCCGGAATCTATGGTAAAGGTGACTTCGATTATTGTTCCCGGCATTACCATTTCTCCTGCAGCGGGAGTTTGGCTGTAAGCGACCTGGTCGGTTGCAGATTCAGAAACGCCGATGAGTTTAAGTTTAAGTCCCGCTCCGATTATTGCGTTGTTTACTTCGGTAACGCTCATTCCGGCAACGTTCGGAACTTCGATTTCTTTCGGGATAAGACTTTCGTCAGTATAAAGAGTTATAGTTCCTCCGGCGGAAAGAACGGATTTTGCTTCCGGCGACTGGGCAACAACTGTTGAACCTTCTCCGACGATTGTTACAGAATAACCCTGAAGACGGAGAACCGTCATCGCATCGTGAACAAGGCTTCCGGTAACGTCTTTTACTTTTCCGGTCATTGCTTCCATTTCCGCTTCGGTATAGTTGGGTTCAATTCCCATGTAAGGAAGGATATCACCAAGCATCGCTCCGACTACCGGTGCCGCAACAACAGAACCGTAAGGGTTTTCCATCTGTGCTTCGTCAAGAAGAAGAAGGATTACGATTTGAGGATCATCCGCAGGGGCAACGGCAAGGAAAGAGGAAACATAAGCTTCAACTTCTCCTTCTTCCGTAAGCTGGTCAAGTTTTTCGGAAGTTCCGGTTTTGCCGCCGATTTTATAACCGGGAACTGCGGCCGTTCTACCGGAACCGTCGCTTACAACGGTTTCGAGGATATCGCGGACCGTTTTTGAAGTCTGTTCCGAAATAACCTGGCGCACAAGGGTCGGTTCATATTCTTCAACAACGCTTCCGTCAGCAGAAATAATTTTCTGAACAAGATATGGCTGATAAAGATTTCCGCCGTTTACCGCAGCGGAAACTGCAGTTATAAGCTGGATTGGGGTAACTTTAAAGGTCTGGCCGAAGGAACTTGATGCAAGGTTCATTTCGGTCATTTTGGTGTGATAGATACTTGCCGCTTCACCGGGAAGGTCTATGCTTGTTTTTTCGGTAAGACCGAAAGCTTCAAAATAGTTTTGGAAATTAGTGATGCCCATATTCATTCCGATCTGAATAAAGGCGGGGTTGCAGGAATTCTGAACAGCATCTGCAAGGGTCTGTTCACCGTGTCCGCGGCTTTGCCAGCAGGAAATTTTTCTGTCCGCAACGTTTGCATAACCGATGCAGGTAAAATGATCGCCGAGGGTGGTTGTGTTGCTGTCAAGCGCCGCCGCAAGGGTTATGATTTTAAAAACCGAACCCGGTTCATAAGGGTCGGAAATGGCTTTGTTTCGCCACATATCATACTGGGCCTGGGTGGTTGCGGCGCCCTGTTCATCTTCCGGAAGCTTTTCTATCTCTTCCTTTACAGAATCCGGAAGAGAGGTGTAGCTGTTGGGGTCAAAGTCGCCTTTTGTTGCCATGGCAAGGATTTTTCCGGTGTTCGGATCCATTGCAATGCAGGCTCCGCGTTCCTGAACGCTGTGTTCTTTAACCGCAAGTTCAAGGTGTTTTTCAACGAAATACTGGATTCCTTCATCGATGGTGGTAACAATGCTGTTGCCGTCTTCGGAAGAATAAAGTTCGTCATATTCAAAGGGCATTTTCTGTCCCCAGGAATCCTGTGCAGAAACAAGTTTTCCCGGAGTTCCGCTTAAAATTTCATCATAATAGGATTCAAGGCCGTAGGAACCAACATAGTCGCTGTTTACAAAACCTATTACCGAAGCGGCAAAGTTTTCGTAAGGATATTTTCTCGAAACGTCCTCTTCAACAAAAATGCATCTTGAAACACCGTTGTTTGTTGCAAAGGCGGTCACTTCTTCAACAATTTCTTTTTCCACTCTTGCTTTTACCGCAGCATAAAGGGTATCTCTTTCGCATTTTTCACGAAGATAGCTTTCGCTTACGCCAAGGATTTCGGAAAGTCCGGAAATGATAAGTTCCTTGTCCGTATCGCTTTCAATGTAATTAGGCGCAACGCAGATGGTCCATGCCGTTGTACTCATTGCAAGTTTGTTGCCGTTGGCATCGTAAATCGAACCTCGGTTGGCCGCAATTTCCGTAAGTTTAAGCTGGGTTTCCGCGGCCTGGCGCTGATATTCCTCCGACTCGATTATCTGTATGTAAAAAAGACGTCCGATAAGAAACAAAAAGCCAAGAATCGCAATCGCGCATGCTGTAAATATTCTGATTTTTATGATCGCACTCGGTGATTTACTCATTTTTTTGCACCTTTTTCTCCTTTCACCAAGCTTTCGCCCTTTTTCGGGCATTTCCCCAATTATGAAGACAGCGCCGCCTGACAAAAAATTTCAGCGGCGCTACATTAAAATAATATTATCTCAAAACGGTAAGTATTCCGCAATGAATTCAACAAAATTATCCCAATACTGTTTTACAAGATATTTTCCGCCGGTACGGGCAACAGAAATAGCATCGTCTCCGGTGAGGTTTACATATTCCACCTGACTGGAATCGATTTTCGCAAGGCCGAGTTTTGTTTCTGCCGCTTCCTCAAGAGTTTTTATCGAAGTTGTTGCTTCAAGTTCTCCCTGAAGTCTTACATATTCGGTGTTAAGTTCGGTAAGCTGGTTTTCATAAAAGCTAACTTCGCTCGTAAGTTCCGTAAGAACGACCTGGCTGTAAATCATTACGATCGAAATAACGATCGCCATTGCGCTTGCAAGAATAACTTTGACCGGAGCAATAACTTTGGTCTTGCGGCGGTTTTTGATTATTCTGAGAGAACGGGTTTTAAGTTCTGTGTCATGCTGTTCCGCTGTTTTTGCCGCAAAGTTTTCAAGATTATAAGCAACTTCGACCAAAAACTTTCTCCCCTTTCTCAATGTTTTAAAATTTTCAGATTTTTTCGATTACCCTGAGTTTTGCGCTCCTGCTTCTGTGGTTATATTCAAGTTCCTCTTTTGTGGGTTCGATGGGTTTTCTTGTTGTAAGTTTTCCCCTCGGGGTTTTTCCGCATACACAGACCGGAAATTCCGGAGGACATGTGCAGCCTTTTGTATATTCCGCAAAGGCTCTTTTTACCATTCTGTCCTCAAGGGAATGGAAGGTAATAATCGCGAATCTTCCGCCCGGTGCAAGCCTGTCGAACACTCTGTCAAGGGCTTCCGCAAGGCGATCAAGTTCACCATTTACGGATATTCTCAGAGCCTGAAAACTCTGGCGCGCCGGGTGTCCGCCGCTTCTTCTTGCGGCAGCGGGATAGGCGTTTTTTATAATTTCAGCAAGTTCGGTGGTTGTTTCAATTGGCTTGACCGCTCTTGCATCAACAATTGCGTTTACTATTCTCGGTGTGAATTTTTCTTCACCGTAATCGTAAAGGATCTTCGCAAGCTGTGCTCCGCTGAAAGTATTAACAATATCGTAAGCGGAAACTCCTTCCTGGCTCATTCGCATATCAAGAGGCGCTTCATTATGATAGCTGAAGCCCCTTTCCGCCGCGTCAAGCTGGTGGGAGCTTACGCCGAGGTCCAGCAGGACTCCGTCTACTTTCTCAATTCCGAGTCTGTCGAGAACTGCGGGAATCTCGGCAAAATCGGAACGGATGACCTCGGCGCAAGGGTATTTTGCAAGGCGTTCGCTTGCGGTTTTTATTGCATCCGGATCCTTATCCAGCGCGATAAGTTTTCCGGTTGTAAGGCGTTTTGCAATTTCGGAAGAATGTCCGGCTCCGCCGGCAGTTCCGTCGATATAAATTCCGTCGGGTTTTATATTGAGCTGTTCAATACATTCGTTGAGCATTACGGAAATATGTTTAAATTCAAGTTCGCTCATATTTCCCACCTCAGAATCCAAGCTCGTCCATTGCGGAAGCAATTTCATCGGAATCCATTTCGGAATTAAGTTTGATCCATGTTTCTTTATCCCAAAGTTCAACATGGTCGGAAGCACCGATCACCGCAATGTCTTTGGTTATACCGGCAAATTCCCGAAGATTCAGCGCAACAAGAACTCTTCCCTGTTTGTCCGGATTTACCACCGTTGCGGAAGAAAACATAAAACGTTTTAAATTTCTTGCTTTTGCCTGCGGAAGACCTTCGACAATTTTGCTGATATGTTCCCATTTTTCCATTGAATAGGCGGAAAGACAACCATCAAGACCTTTTGTTATCACGAACTGTTCGCCAAGTTCTTCGCGAAGTTTTGCCGGAAAATTAACGCGGCCTTTTTCGTCCAAACTGTGGTAAAATTCGCCGATAAACATTGTCTCCCCTCCTTTTCTTTTTTTGATGAAATTTGGGTAAGTTCAGCCACCTTTCCCCACACTTCACCACTTTCATTAATATTATACATCAAATTACAGAAAAATCAATAGGTTTTTTCAAAATTAACAATTTAATTTTTTGGCATAATCATGCGAAAAAACGAAGTTTTTAATAGTTTTGGTGAAAAGTGGAAACAAAAAAGTCCGTTTTTATAAAAACGGACTTTTTTGTGGCGGTTTTCTTCGATTTTTCGTGGTTTTTAAAACATTTGTGGCGGCAAGTGGGTGCAAAACAAATTATAAAAAAACGCCGCAAAGCGGCGTTTTTGTTTTTATTTCTGCTGGGGCTGAACCGCTGCCTGGGCAACTTTCTGCTGCTGGTTGAAAGCGCTTCTGGTGCCTTTGACTTCGGTAAGGGAAGCAGCAAGGGTCTCCTCGGTGTTCTTGAGGATTCCGTCAACAAAATCCTTTGCGGACTGGCGCATTTCGCGGCTCTGCTGCTGTGCCTGCTGGGTGATTTCAGCGGCTTTGTTTTTGCTCTGGCGGACAATTTCCTGTTCATCAACAAGTGCTGCTGCACGTTTTTCCGCTCTTGCAACAATGGCTTCAGCCTCTTTTTTTGCCTCTTCAACAATGGCGGTGCGGTCCGCAACAATGGACTGTGCCTGACGGATTTCGGTAGGAAGGTTGAGGCGAACGTCATCAAGAAGTTCGCGTACTTTATCCGCATCCACAACACAGCGTCCGCCGGTAAGCGGAAGGGACCAGGAACGGTCGATAAGTTCATCAAGCTGATCAAGAATTTCTTCAATAGGCATAATTTTATGTCCTCCCCTTATTTAAGTCTTTTTTCAATTTCCTCTACTATGTTTTTCGGAACAAAATCCGAAACATCTCCGCCAAAACAGGCGATCTGCCTGATAAGGCTGGAACTTACGTACATATTCTGCGGGTCCGCGGTTATAAAAACCGTTTCAGCATTGGGTGCAAGGCTTCTGTTCGCAAGAGCCATCTGAAATTCATATTCAAAATCCGAAGAAGAACGGATTCCTTTAACAATTGCGTTTATGCCGTTTTGTTTAACGTAATCCGCAAGAAGGCCACTGAAAGAATCCACTTTTACTACTCCGATGCCTTCTGTTGCCTTTTCGATAAGGGCACAGCGCTCCTCCGGAGAAAAAGCGCATTTTTTATCCGGATTGGTCACAACAAGAACGGTAACTTCATCAAAAAGCTCCGCCGCCCTTTTTATAATATCTATATGCCCGTTTGTTATGGGGTCAAAGCTCCCCGGGCAAACTGCTTTTTTCATTTTTTCAATCCTCACCGCGTTTATACATAAGCACCTTTGTGCTTCCGTAGCGGTATTCCTTTGCTTTAACAAGTTTTCCGGCTTCTTCCGGAAGGTCGATGCTTTTTGCAGTTTCGCAAAGAACGATTCCGCCGGGACGCATTACTTTTGAAACAGCGGGCAGAACCACTGGAAGCTGTTCTGCGGCATAGGGCGGATCGAGAAAAGCAATATCGAATTTTTCAAATGCGCTGGAAAGATACATAAGCGCATCTCCGGTTTTGAGTTTTGCAACATCAGTAAAACCGCAGTTTTTAAGGTTTTCTGTGATGCATTTCTGCGCAACTTTTGCGCTGTCAACAAAAACGCAGGATCTTGCTCCGCGGGAAAGAGCTTCGATTCCAAGCTGGCCGCTTCCGGCAAACAAATCGAGCACATCCGCTTCTTCTATAAAAAACTGAATGGAAGAAAAAATTCCTTCTTTAACTTTTTCGCCGGTGGGGCGGGTAACATCCCTTCCCTCCGGAGTTACAAGGCGTTTTCCCTTCGCAGTTCCGGTAATAACTCTCATAATTTTACCTCCGTTTGAGATAGTTCTATTATCCTATTTTTTGATATAAATGTCAATGTTATTCTTCGCTGTCGAGGAATTCCCGAAGGGATTTTGCCGCCGCCGCGGTCATTCCCGGCGCTTTGGAAAGTTCCTCTTCTGTCGCAGCTTTTATCGCCTTCATGGTTTTAAAATGCTTTAAAAGGGCGGTGGCGCGTTTTGGTCCGATACCCTCCGCTTTTGTTATAAGCATTTCAAAATTGGTTCTGGCGTGCTTCTGGCGGCTGTAACCAATGGTAAAACGGTGAACTTCATCCTGGACCGCCGTTACAAAGTTAAAAACGGAACGCACCGGCGAAATTGCGATTTCGCCGCCGTTTTTTGCAATGGCTCTTGTTCTGTGGCGGTCGTCTTTTACCATTCCGAAAAGCGGGATATCTATTCCCATTCGGTCAAAAAGTTCCTGCACCGCCGCAACGTGGCCTTTGCCGCCGTCCAGAAGGATAAGGTCCGGTTTTCTTCCGAAGGAAGACCCGCTCCCCTGTTCTTCAAAATAATGGTTGAAGCGGCGTTCAAGCATTTCGCACATGCAGGCATAGTCGTCGGTTCCGACAACCGTTTTTATAGAGAATTTTTTATAATCGCTTCTCTTCGGCCTTGCGTTTTCATAAACCACCATTCCGCCAACCACGGTTTCCGAACCGAAGTTCGAGATATCGTAAGCCTCGATGATTTCCGGTGCTTTTTCCATTCCGAGTATTCTGCCAAGTTCGTCAAGAACCGCAACTTCCTTGCTTGTTCTTGCCTTTTCGTGAGAAAGGCTTTCCGCCGCATTGTTATAGGCCATATCGGTTACCTGTTTTCTTTCGCCTTTTTGCGGAACGGTTATATTGACTTTTCTTCCGGCTTTTTCGGAAAGCCAGCGTTCCAGAAGCTCCGCTTCCTCGCATTTTTCATGAAGGGCAATTTCTTTCGGGATATCTGTTCTTTCGGAATAAAAACTTTGGAGAAATTCCGTTACAAAAGCCGGTTCCGTTCCGAAATCCTTGAGGAAATATTCGTCTTTGTCCACAAGCCTTCCGCCGCGGAAACTGAGAACGACCGCACAGCAGTTTTCTCCGCTTTTTGCAATTGCAATAACGTCCTGTTCTTTAACTTTTGAAAAAACGACTTTCTGGCGGCTGGCAATGCCTTCAATGGCTTTTATTCTGTCACGAAGGACTGCCGCTCTTTCAAAATCTTCCGCTTCCGCCGCTTCGAACATTCTTTCGGTTAGTTTTTCAACCGAAGCGCTGCTTCCGCCCTTTATAAAATCAATAGCCTCATTAAGAGTTTCGTTATATTCCCGCTCGGAGATTCTGCCGCGGCAAACTCCCATGCAGTTTTTGATGTAGTAGTTAAGACAGGGTCTTCCCTTTCCGAATTCCTGGGGAAACTTCCGGTTGCAGGTTGGAAGCATAAAAGCTTTGTTTGCTTCCGCAACGGTCTGGCGGACAACGTAGGAACTTATATACGGACCGAGATATTCCGCGCCGTCGTCGTTTTTCTGCAAAACGCCGGAAAGACGGCTGTAAGGTCCGGGTGATATCCGGACATAGCTGTAGCCTTTGTCATCTTTGAGCAGAATGTTATACTTCGGCGCATATTGCTTAATAAGACTGCATTCAAGAATAAGCGCTTCAAATTCGCTGTCGGTGACTATATATTCAAAATCGTGGACATGTTCCACCATTTTATAAACTTTCGGAAGATGTTTTTCAACATTGCGGAAATAGCTTGTAACGCGGTTTTTAAGTTTTTTTGCCTTTCCGACATAGATAACTTTTCCGCTTTTATCATGCATTATATAGACGCCGGGTTCCATCGGAAGACTCAGCGTTTTTTCATGAAGATATGGAAGTCTTGGGTTATCCAATTTTCCGGCCTCCTTTTCTGCGTTTTCTCTATTGTAACAAAAAACGCCGCAAATATCAATTTGCGGCGTAAAAATTCAAATTTTTATTAATCAGTCTGCAAAACCGGATTCAACAAGTTTTACAAGGGAGTTTACGGCTTCTTCTTCGTCAACACCGTCAGCGATGATGGTGATTTCGGTTCCGCCGACAATTCCGAGAGAAAGAACGCCAAGAAGGCTTTTTGCGTTAACTCTTCTTTCGTCTTTTTCTACCCAAATGGAAGATTTGAACTCGTTGGATTTCTGAATAAAGAAAGTTGCAGGACGTGCATGAAGACCAACCTGGTTCTGAACTTTAACAGCGTTAGAATACATATTATAAATCTCCTCAATAACAACTTTTTATTGTGTTTTCATTATAACAGTTTATTTTTTCCAATTCAACGAAATAGGTAATTTTCTATAAAAATCCCATATCATCGTTAAATTTATTCAGTTTATTTGTCGAAAATCACCACAAATTTTCCACCATCTTAAGCAGGTTATACAGCACCGGAACAAACATCGCAGGAAGAAGATTCGCTGTTTTGATTCTTTGGCCCGCAATAAAGTTTATACCGATACACATGATAATTGCATATCCCACCATGGAAAACTGGGTCATCATCTCCGGACAGCTTTCGATAAGCGGCTTTATAAAGGAAGCAAAAAGCGAAATTGCTCCCTGATAAACAAAAAGCGGAACACAAGCAAAAACAACGCCGATCCCCATTGTTGAAGCAAGGACCATTGCTGTTATAAAATCAAGGGTGCTTTTGACGATAAGAACGCTTGAATCACCGGAAAGTCCGTCATTTATCGCGCCGATAACGCTCATGGAACCGACGCAGAAAATTATAAAGGCAGAAACAAAACCTTTTGAAAAACCGTTTGATCTGATGCGTTTTTCAACCCAGCCGCCCAGGGAATTTATTCTGTCGTCGAGCTTTATTACCTCCCCGATGAACATTCCGAGAGCAAGGCTTATCAGAAGAACAAGTCCTCCGTTTTCAACGATCTTTCCGTTTTCTCCTACAGAAAGCATGTTGGTAAGAACCCCGTTCATTCCTATAACAAGTACGGCAACTCCCTCGGCTTTCATAACGTTATCCATAATTTCGCTTTTTATGCCCTTTTTAAGAAAAAGACCAAGCATACCGCCCAGAATTACGGTTATAACATTTATTATTGTTCCGAGCATTGTTTTATTCCTCTTTTTTAAGCATATCCGGGCGTTTTTCCATGGTGCGCTTTACCGCTTGTTCATGGCGCCAATCGGAAATGAGTTTGTGATTTCCGGAAAGCAAAACTTCCGGAACTCCCCTTCCGTGCCAGACCTGAGGGCGGGTATATTGCGGATATTCCAGCAGGCCGGAATAATGGCTTTCGTCCTCAAAGCAAACATCTTCGGAAAGAACGCCGTCGCAAAGTCTTCCCACAGCATCCGTGAGCACCAGTGCTCCGAGTTCGCCGCCGGTGAGAACATAGTCGCCTATTGAAACTTCCATATCAACTATTTCTTCGATGATTCGTTCATCGATTCCCTCATAGTGTCCGCAGATGAGGAACAGATGCTCATAATTTTCCGCAAAATCCACGGCCAGTTTCTGGTTGAGCACCGCGCCCTGGGGCGACATATAGATTACAAACGGTTTTGAGCACGATTCTTCACATACGTGCTCATAGCATTTAAAAATCGGGTCTGCCTGCATTAACATTCCGTTTCCGCCGCCATAAGGCGCCGCATCGACCCTTTGATGCTTATCTTCGGAAAAATCGCGGATATTATGACAATAAACTTCGATAAAACCTGCTTTTCTCGCTCTTCCGATAATGCTGGTACCAAGTACAGCTTCACACATTTCCGGAAAAAGGGTCGCAATATCAATCCTCATCGTCAAAAAGTCCTTTCATCGGAGTTATTTCAAGAATTCCTCCGTCAACATCTACCTTGCTGATAACCTGGGGAATTGCAGGAATCCATGTTTCTTTTCCGTCCGCGCCGCAAACACAATAGATATCGTTGGCACCGGTGGGCGCAACGTCGGAAACTTCGCCGTAAACGGTGCCGTTTTCGGCATCAACAACCTTAAGGCCGATGATATCCTGGATAAAATAATCTCCCGCTTTCATCGGAATATCGTTGCGGTTCATATAAAGAACTTTTCCGATGAATTTTCTTGCGTCATCGGGGTTATCAACGCCTTTGAGCTTTACGAGATAAACGTTTTTATGCGGTTTTGCGTAAGAAACTCGGTATTCCGTTTCGCCTTTTTCATCGGTGTACATTCTCATGCTGCGCTCGATATCGCCCGGATCACACCAGGGATAAAGACGCAAATCGCCGCGAAGCCCATGTATTGCAACAACTTCGCCAACTTCAAGAAACTGCTTTTTCATAATAAAACCTCTTATAATTTTATAATTCCCCCGTCAAATTTCTTTGACGAGGGAATTTGTTTTTCGAAAATTATTCGATCGTGACAGCAACTTTCTTGCCGGCACGGTTAGCGGCTGTGCGCATAAGGGTGCGGATCGCGCGGGCAATTTTTCCCTGGCGTCCGATAACTCTTCCCATATCGGATGCGGCAACGTGAAGATGGTAAACAACAGTACCCTCTTCATCGGGCTCATCAACGGTTACGGAAACAGCTTCCTTATTCTCAACAAGACCGCGTGCGATTACAGCAAGCAGTTCTTCCATGTTGAAACCCTCCGGCATTAGAGAACGCCTTCGATTTTAAGAAGTGCTTTAACGGTATCAGTGGGCTGTGCGCCGGAAGCGATCCATTTTTCAACTTTCTCTTTATCAACTTTGATTACGGAAGGTTCTTTGGTAGGATCATAGTAGCCAACTTCTTCGATGAAACGGCCATCTCTGGGATAACGGGAATCTGCTACTACGATTCTGTAAAAGGGAGCTTTTTTAGCGCCCATGCGGCGCAGTCTGATTTTAACGGACATTGTTTTTTCCTCCTATGAAATAAATAAAATATAAAACTTGTTTTATCATTTGGCTTTTCGCCTAAAGACCATTAATTAAAAGGGCATTCCGCTTCCGAAGCCGCCTTTGTTTTCCATCTGGCTGAGCATCTGGCGCATTTTTCTGCCCTGCTTTCCGTTGCCGGAAAGCTGTTTCATCATCTTCTGCATCTGTTCAAACTGCTTGAGAAGGCGGTTTACGTCGGAAACTTCCGTTCCGGAACCCGCAGCAATTCTTCTTTTGCGTTTTGCATCGATGATCGAGGGTTTTGCCCTCTCTTTTTTTGTCATGGAATTGATGATTGCTTCGGTTCTGCGAAGCTGTTTTTCGCCTTCCGCTTCCTGTTCATCGGTAAGCTTTGTTTTGGCACCGGGAAGCATGGAAACAATGGAACTGAGTGAACCCATCTTTTTGACCTGCTTCATCTGATCAAGCAAATCGTTGAGGTCAAAGCTGTTTTCGCCCATTTTTTTAGCCATTTCCTCAGCCTGTTTTGCGTCGAACTGTTCTTCCGCCCTTTCGATAAGGGTGAGAACGTCGCCCATTCCGAGGATTCTGGAAGCCATTCGATCCGGGTGGAAAGCTTCAAGATCGGTGAGTTTTTCGCCGGTACCGATGAATTTGATCGGTGCTCCGGTAACTGCTCTTACGGAAAGAGCCGCACCGCCGCGGGTATCGCCGTCCAGTTTGGTAAGGATAGTACCGGTGATGCCGAGTTTCTGGTTGAATGCATCGGCAACGTTTACTGCGTCCTGACCGGTCATGGAGTCGATTACAAGCAGGATCTCTTCGGGTTTAAATTCATCTTTAAGGCCCTGAAGCTCATCCATAAGTTCGGTATCAACATGAAGACGGCCCGCCGTATCCAGGATCACGATATCGTTGCCGTAATCCTTTGCGTGGGCAACCGCTTTTTTGGCGATGGTGAGAGGTTCGATCTGGCCCATTTCGAAAACAGGAACGTCGATCTGGCTTCCCACAACTTTAAGCTGGTCGATTGCCGCAGGACGATAGACGTCGCAGGCAACAAGAAGCGGTCTTCTTCCCATTTTTTTGAAATGGAGAGCAAGTTTTCCCGAATGGGTGGTTTTACCGGAACCCTGGAGACCGACCATCATAATGATTGTCGGAATTTTGGTGGAAAACTGAATCCTTGCGTTGGATTCGCCCATCAAAGCGGTGAGTTCTTCGTTGACTATTTTAATAACGTGCTGGGCAGGAGTTAAGCTTTCGAGAACTTCCGCGCCAACAGCTCTTTCGCTTACTTTTGCGACAAAATCCTTTGCAACTTTATAGTTGACGTCCGCTTCAAGAAGAGCAAGACGGACTTCGCGCATGGCGGCTTTTACGTCGCTTTCGGTAAGCTTACCTTTGTTTCTGAGCTTTTTGAAAACAGAGGAAAGCTTATCGGATAATCCTTCAAATGCCATTTGGTTCCTCCGTTAATCGTTGAGATGTGCCGCAACTTCCACAATTTTCATTGTGTGCTGGGTAATATCTCTGATAGTGGCTCCGCGGATGCTGTCGTCTTCGATAGCGTGGGCTTCGGAAATGATGGTATCAAGTCCGCGCTGGATCTCGCGGAAGCGTTTTGCAAGGCCAAGCTTTTCTTCCATATCGAGAAGAGTTGCTTCCGCCCTTTTTATGGAATCGCGAACACCCTGCCTTGTTATTCCGAGGTGCTCGGAAATTTCCGCAAGAGAAAGGTCATCGTTATAATAATAATCGATAACGTCCTGCTGTTTTTCGGTTAATATCTCGCCATAGAAATCGAAAAGAAGCGAAATATTCATATCCTTCGGCATTGTGTTCACCTCCTTCTTTTTTGTAAAGTAATTTGCTTTACAATTACCATATTATTATAAAGGAAAAACGCCCAACTGTCAAGCATTTTTGGGCGTTTTTTATAATTTTTTCTATGAAATTTTAGTCAAAAAACAGAAAATAATTTATGCTTCAACCGGGAATCTGTCGATTTTCTGCAAAGCAAATTTTCTGATAAGGTTTGCGTCAACTACATTGATTCTTCCGTTTCCGTCAACGTCACCGAGTTCAAGTTCTTCCGCGGTCGGAACAGTAAGTTTAGCCGCAAAAATTCTTGCCATATAAACATCTTTTACATCAACTTTTCCATCTTTGTTAATGTCGCCCATAACAAATCCGTTCTGGCCGCATTTTGTAACTTTATATCCGTTCCAAAGACCGTTTTTGTCAAATTCCCATTTATCTTCGGTTCCGCTGTAATAGAAAAGGTTTGCTATGCTTGTTCCTTCGCCGAAAGCACCTTCTTCACAATCAAGCGGCGCGCCGTCCACGAAATAGATATTGGTCATTTTATTCATGGAGCCGAAAGCAACTGTTTCGACAAATTCAAGCTGGCCTTTGACATAGAAATTTCCGCGTTTTCCGAAGAAACCAAGATTTCCTATGCTCTTAACGCTTTCCGGAATCGTAACGTCTTTTACTGCGGTCCAGCCATAGAATGCAGAATCGCCTATGTGGGTAACGCCTTCTTCAATAACAATCGCTTTGATTTCATCACTAAGAAGTCCCCAGGGAGCGGAAGAATACATTCCTTCGTTTACAAAAACCTGTCTGTAATCCGCCATTGCGCCTTCACCGCTTATGGTAAGGGTTCCTTCTTTATCAAGATTCCAGATAAGGTTCATGCCAAGATATTCATCTCCGCAGAAGCCCTGTGCAACATATTTTTCGGAATCGAATTTCGGGCCGTCGGTAAATTCAAAGGAATAAACATTGTATCCGTTCCAAAGGCCGTTTTCATCAAAATCCCAAAGGATCTCGGTACCGTCAAGATAATAAAGGTTTATCATGTCTTCAGAATCGAAAGCATATTCTCCGATGTTATAAGGTGCGCCGGCCATAAAGAAGATGTTGATATCTTCGTTATCGCGCCAGAAAGCCCAGCGGTCAACATTTTCAATTCTGCCTTCAACAAATACGTCGCCTTTAAAATTACCAAAAGCTTCTTGTTTTATTCTTTCAAGGCTCTTTGGAAGAACAACCTGGCCGATTTTTTTACTGAAGAAAGCGTTTTCGCGGATTGTTTTGGTGCCTTCCGGAACGACATAAACTTCCTCGTTATCGCCAAGATATGCAATAAGTTCCATTGCAGCTTTGCTGTAAAGAGAATCATCTATAATTGCATAAACCTTGTTTTTTTCATCAATTGTGATATTGAAATCATAATAGCTGAAAGCATTGGATTTAATAAATTCCACGCTTGCCGGAATATAAAGATCCGTAATAGAGATTGCATAGAAAGCATTTTCTCTTATAACTTTTGTTCCTTTGGGAACAGAATATTCACCGGTTCTTCCGCCCGGAAAGTAGACAAGTTCTTTTTTGTCTTTGGTGAAAATAACACCGTCAACATCACAGAAAGCGGGGTTTTCTTCAGAAACATCAAATTCCTCAAGGTTCCAATGGTTGCAGAAAACTCTGAATTCCATTTCTGTAAGAGTGGAAGGAATATAAACATAGGTGAATTCGTTGTTTATAAGGGCATAGCTTTCGAGTTTTTCAAGTCCTTCCGGAAGAACAAGTTCACCGACAAAATCGCTGTCCCAGAATGCGGATTCACCGATTACTTTTACAGTGCTCGGAATAACAAGTTCGCATATAGCGTTGCGCAGCTGGCAGAAAGAATAGGAACCTATGCGGGTGATTCCTTCGCCAAGAACAAGTTTTTTGATCTGGTCTTTATATGCTTCCCAAGGTCTGTTGCGCACATAATCCTGTGCTTCTTCGGACCATTCGTCGAAATAATCAGCCATTGCACCAGTTCCGCTTATGGTAAGGGTTCCGCTTTCGGAAAGGTTCCATTCAAGGTTTGTTCCGTCGCCTTCGCCGCCGCAATAACCGCTTGCGATTATCTCTTCTTCATCTGCCGCCGGAACTTCTACAACAAGTTTGTATTCGCCGAGAGGTTCGTTTTCTCCGCGAAGGCCGATTACAACTTCCACTTCAGAATTAACAAGAGTGTAATCAACTTTGATCTGTTTAAGAATATTATTATCCTTGTCAACAATGTAGTAACTTACAACATCTGCCATGCTGAGGCCGAAAATGTCGCGAAGTTCGCCATAATTCCAGGGAAGATAAGTTACGATAGCGTATTTGCCTTTGATAATCTGGTCGCCATAAAATCCGAATTCGATTGCATTAAGATTTTCGCCATATATATCCCAGATATTGTCATAATCACTATCTTCAAAATCAATATCAAAATAATTCGAAAAGTTTACTCCGGACTGACCCGATGCAATGTTAGCGAGGACAACATCCATATAGTCGCTGGCGTAAATTAAAATCTCCTCACCTTCGATTGCACGGAAAGCGGTTGTAGAAACTGTCGTTGCGCCTTCAACTACTATATATTTTCCATAATAATTGCAATAATCGGAATAGCCGTCTCCTCCAACCATAAGGATTCCATCGTTCTTCGCAGCCCATTTAACTTCTTCATATTCAAATACTACAACATCGGAAATAAATGTCATAGCCGTTGCATATTCACGGCCATCAATGGTTGCAGATATTTTCAGCACGCCCTCTTTCCACGCGCTGCTGTAGTTTTCACCAACAGTTATTTCAACTAAATTAACAGCATTTTCAGCAACAACAGAATAATTTGCAGATTTTTCTGCAATTCCTTTAGCTTCAAAATAAGAAACACCGGTTACAACATTTTTTCCTTTAGCGCTGTCCCAAACTTTATAGGTAACAAATTTATTATCCTCGTCGTTGCCTAAATAATCCACCATCGTTTCCGGATCATAATCAACAAGTCTTGCGCTTACATTTCCGTTGCTTGTAATTTTGATATTTCTAAGTTCCTCGGAACCCGAAAGTCTAACTTTATTAAAGTTCAAAGAATCCAAAGAAATATAGAACTTTGCTCCGCAAGAATCAATAAAAAAGCTTTCTTCTTTATTCAAATCTATTGTGGGAAAATGTATCAAGGTTCCATCTTCAGGAACGCTTGGAATCGGATCTTCCTGTTCGGTAAAATCATCCGGATCATAAACGTAGTCGTTTGCGCCCATGGGATATGCGGAATTGAAAGCCGCGCTGTCGTGTTCTGCAGATCTTATATGATCACCAAAATTTTTCTCGCATTTAAGAAAATAGTCATATTCTTCCCTGCCTGCGTCCCAGGTTGCGTCAAGGTTATAATAATAATCGGCCATCTGAACGATATTCCAACCGTGAGGGCCGTTGTTTCCCCAACCGGAAATAAGTCTTGAATCAAAACCCTCTTCAAGCGCAAGACGATAGAAAAGGTTTGCATAACCCTGGCAAACGGAAGTTTTGTTGATAAGCGCTGCATAAGCAGAATATTTTAAAGTATATTCATCCTTATTAAGGTTATCGTAATCGTAAGTTATGTTTTCACATAGATAATCATAAATCGCGCATATTTTCTGATAATCGTCTTTGCCTTCAAGATCAAGCAAAGCCAAAAGATTATCAACAGCAATATCAAGTTCTGCTTCCTGCTCGGCGGTTGTGTAATATGTCATATTATATTTAAATGTCATATAACACTTGTTTCCGGAATGATAATAGGAAACTCCGCCTTTCCAACCGCCGTAATGCCATGCAATATAGTCACCTTCGGTCGGTTCACCGGTGTGTTTTATCGCTTCGCTAAAAATAGAATTGAAATAATCCTGATTATAAGAATCCGCTACAAAAGTAACTTCAATTGACGGTACTCTTTCCACAAGCTTTTGACGCATTTCCGCGCCGGCTTCTTCAATTGTATCGTTGTATTCCTGTTTTCCAACGGCGAAAAGAACAGATGGATAATTATCGGTACTTTTCTCAATATCCGCTTCGTCTATAACGTCCGCATAAATCGGATTTACATGTGTTACGCTGTCATAAAAAACTTCTGTGGTTTCCGCCGCAAAACAGCATACAGAAAACTGGAAAAGCAAAGTCAGACATAAAATTACCGCAATAATTTTTTTCATTTTATCACCTTGTTTTTATTCTTATATAAAGTTCAAACCTGCCTTTTGTAAAAGGCAGGTTTGAACCAGTTAATAGAATTATTATTCAGAAATTAATGTCTTTTTTTGCAGATTGCAACTGCAGCAGCAACGACCATTACAGGAACATAGCCCATGAAGGGTGCACCGGTGTTGGGGTTCTCTTCTGCATCTTTATCTGCGCTGCCGGAACCGGAACCGGTGGAAGGTCTAACAGGTCTGCCGGAATGGTTGCTTACGCTTTCATAAGCGATTGCGAAAGTTGCGGAACCGTCAACTTCAACTTCGATACCTGCTTCGGTTACATCAGCACCTGCAAGTTTGGTTACGTTGCCCTGAGCATCGATTACATAAACTTCGAATTTGTCGTTTTTGTCTGCGCCTTCGGGGAATCCGATGGTAACAGTTCCTTTAACATCTTCTTTAGTAAATTCGCCTGCATCGTCGAATGCACCGATGATTACGCCAACAAAGGAAACATTGTATTTCTTTTTGTTGAGTTTGGTTTCGTCAACGATTTCTTTCGGTACGTCTTTGGTTTCTTCGGGAGCGATTACCTCTTCGCCTACGAAATATTCTTTTTCATCAATTACAACTTTGTCTGCTTCTTCCTGTTTGGGCATTTCGAGAGCATCAAGTTCATGATATTCTTTGTGTTCAGGATTAATTACGCAAACACGGGTTTCTTTACCTGCTACACCGTAAGTAGGATATTCGGTTACTTTCCATGCATCCCAATCGTGTTTGGTATCATCGACCGGAACATCGGTACGAACAGTTACCTGGGTTTCTGCCCAATCAGCAGCAAATTTTGCTGTGTACTGGGTATCGCCCATTGCAGAGCAGGTAGGTTCTTTGGTTTTAACGCCGGTTACTGTTGCATCAACAACAATGTTGTGTTCTGCATTGTTTGCACAAACGCGGGTTGCGGTGCAAGCAAGGCCGTCATCGGACCAGTTATAAGAAACGGACCATGCATGAGCATCGGGATTGATTGCGATATCTTCGGTTTTGGTATGTTCAGCGTTGTGCTGGCAGGTATAGGTTTTTACGCCCATTGCGGAACAAGTGGGTTCGGTGGTTACTTCGCCTTTGTTCCATGCGTGTGCTTCGGGATTGATTGCGATTGCAACAGTTTTGGTCTGAGTTTCTGCCCAATCGTTTACAAATTCTGCGGTATAAACAGTTTTGCCTTCTGCGGAGCAGGTTGCATCGGTGGTAGAATCGCTTACGTTACCTATAGCCTCTTCTTTGCCGTCACACTCTTCAACGGTACATTCACGAACTGCAACACAAGAATCATTTCCGTCTGCCCAGATATATTCAACGGGACCCCAAGTATGACCGAGTTTAGGAAGAACTTCTTTTTCTGCTTCAGCGCCGCATCCGCAAGCCATAATTACATAACCGTCTTCGTCGCAAGTCGGTTCAACTTTTTCTTTTTCAATTGCGTAAACATGGTCACCGGTTGCTTTAATGACTTCGCCTTTTTCAATAAGTGCACCACATTCGCAGTAAGTATCACCAGAATAACCATCTTCAGCACAGGTAGGTGCTTTTTCGTTTACAAGTTCGTTATTTCCGGTATGTTTGTTTTCATCTTTAGCGATGGATTCGGTTTTGGTATGTTCAGTATTATGCTGGCAGGTATAAGTTCTTACACCTTCTGCCACGCAAGTAGGTTCAGTAGTTACTTCGCCTTTGTTCCATGCGTGTGCTTCGGGATCGATTTCGATTATAACAGTTTTGGTCTGAGTTTCTGCCCAATCATCTGCAAATTTTGCGGTATAAACGGTTTTGCCTTCTGCAGAGCAGGTTGCAGGAGTGGTTTCACCTTTTCCCGCACTAGTAGTTCTTGCTTCTTCTACGCCGCAGGTTTCAACGGTGCAGAAGCGGATTGCAGTGCATTCATAGCGACTGTATTCGCCATCTTCTATCCAGTTCCAATTGTATTCAAAATCGCTCCAGGTGTGACCGTATTTGGGAAGAATCTCCTTTTCCGCTTCAACACCGCATCCGCAAGCCATAATTACATAACCGTCTTCGTCGCAAGTCGGTTCAACGCGCTCTTTTTCGTTTTCATAAACATGTTCACCGGTTGCAGGAATCGCTTCGCCATCGGCAACTTTTTCACCGCATTCGCAGTAAGTATCGCCGGTATATCCTTCAGTTCCGCAAGTAGGTGCAACATAACCTTCAATATGGTTTACACCGGTGTGGTTGTTTTCATCAATTTCTACTGCTTCAGTTTTGGTATGCTCAGTATTGTTCTGGCAAATATAAGTTCTTACGCCTTCTTCCATACAAGTAGGCACAGTGGTAATTTCACCGTCATCCCATGCATGAGCTTCAGCATCAACTTCAGTATTGAAAGTTTCGGTACCTTTTTCTCCGCAAACAGAGCAGCTGAAATAATAAGCTGCAGGAACAGAGCAGGTTGCATCGGATGCTTTATATTCATCGGTTGCTTCCTGTTTATCAAAAGTGTGAGGAATAGTATTGCCTACAAAAGTTGTTCCACCTTTAATTCCGCAAGCAGAGCAGCTTACATAGTAAACGCCGGGAACAGTGCAGGTTGCAGGAGTTACAACATATTTTTCGTCTTCTACATTAATATAATTATGTTCAGCACAAACAACGGTTACGCTGCCGGGGACAACTGTAAAAGGAACTTGTACACCAGAAGCATTTGCAAAAGAACCGTTATTACCTTTTCCTAAGGTAATATCATATTTACCAACGGTATCAGTATTTACCTCAAATTTAGCGGTAAAAAGTGAACCAGTTCCTACATTATTCGTAAAACCAATTGCACCAACAGCATTATTGGCGGGATTGTTTGCCCCAAGCATACCTGTTAAAACAGATCCGCTTACAATCTCTTTCAAAGTAAGCTTTGTATCATCATAAACCAAATATAAGTTGAATGAAGCAAAACCAGGGTTTTCATCAAGTGAAAATGTGATTTCTACAATTTTATTTTCATCGCCAAGTACATATTCTGCAGAAGATGCAGTAATTTTTGCACCGTCTTCCGCAAAACCTGTAACAGCAAATGTATTAATCATAATAAGCGCAAGTAAAAAAGAAATAATTTTTTTCATATTTCCCTCCATTTAAATCATACCTACTGATTTTTGAAGCGTTAACATTGCATCCAAACTATTAACAATGCTATCGTTATTATAATCTGCCGCCTCTGGGCACACAAGATTTTCAGGTCCTATTAATCCTACACTATACTGTAGAATAAACATAGCATCTACACTGTTGATAATTCCATCACCAGTTACGTCGCCTGGTTCGACAGAAACAATTTTTAACAATCCATCTTCAAAAACAAGATCAACCGCACTTCCCTTTTCATTGTTAATCTTACCACTTAGAGAAATGCTATATGAACCATCTTTTGCATCTTCTTTAATTTTAAATTCCAAAACAAAAAGCTCTCCGCTTTCCGTAACATCTTTTATGCCTGCAACAAAACCAATCATTCCATTATTTACATTGGGAGTAAATAATGCAGCTGACAGCAAATCGGACTTTTTGACATCTTTAAGTTCCATTACGTTTTTATCGTAAGAAACTATAATATCACCCGAAGCAAATCCACGATTGTTTACAAAATTTACCGGGACTTCAACGGTTTCTCCCGCTCTGCCTTTAACTTCTCCTACAACAATCTTCGGAGTTTTAACCCAAACTGCAAAAAGGTCAAGATCTTGATTTACTTCGTAAGTTTTACCGAGTTCATACTCTGCTTCGGTTGCGTTTGAATAAGTTGCCCAACCGAGGAAAGTATGTCCTTCATAAACAGGAGTAACATCAGGAATCTCTACCTGACCAAGAAAAGATTTTACTTCGGCAGGTGCTCCCGTTCCTTTTCCCGCATTGAAAGAAACGGTATATTTTTCTTCCACCATCGGCTCTTCTACGACATCTTTGATAATATCGGAGGAGGAACCTTCATCCTGGGAATCAACTTTGAAGATAAATTCTTCTTCATCGCTGACAACAACACCGGCTTTGCCTATACCGTCTTCAAGAGCTTCGAAGGTGAGGTATGCCAAAACGCCGTTGCATTCGATTGTGTTTTCGGATTCCCAGAGAATGGAAACTTTACCCAATTCCGGCTGAGAAATCTGTGCTTTCGCAACTTTTACATCAGAATCAACGCCGTCAAGGATTGTTCCTTTTTCTGCTCCTGTTACAATGTTAACCTCTTTTCCTGCAATCACAGTAGGTGTAACATTCTGCAGTTCAAGTTTGGTACTGTCGTACTCAACAACAAACTGGATAACAGAAAGCTCTCCCGCATTTTCAATACTGACAGGGATTGTTTTTGTGTCCCCTGCTTTAAGGAATATTTCGTTTCCGAGAACGAGTTTTCCCATGTCTGCAGCGGAAAGCGGCACTGCCAAACTTACGAGCAAAATCAATGCCATCAGTATTGCGACCGTTCTTTTCATTTGAACGCCTCCCACTTATGTAGCTTTTCTTTCCATATTCAAAGTTCCATTCGGAACAAAGATTACCTTTGTTTGTTTCTTATCTTTTTGATAAGCAATACAACAACCACTGCGATTGCCGCAACCATTACTGCAATTACAGCCCAAACCCAACCGGGAACAGATTCTTCATCTTTATCGCTGTAAAGAACTTCAACCTCGCCGGACTCGGCATAGTCGGTTTTCACTCCGTCGTCGGTTACAGTTACAACGCAGGTTGCTTCCTTGTCGCCTTCTTCTGTTGTTACGGTGACTGTTGCAGTTCCCGGAGCAACAGGAACTATTTCTCCGTTTTCGTCAACTTTGACAACGTTTTCGTTGCTGCTGTACCAAACAACATTTTCATCTTCAGCATCTTCAAGTTCGACCTTTACTTCTTCGCCGACACCGACAGAAACCTCATTTTTATCAATGTTGATTCCGTTGTTGCTTCCGGAAGCAGGTTTGCTTTGTGAAGAAGAATTTTCAGACTCCGGCTTTTTTTCAGGTTCAGGTTTATTTTCAGAACCGGCCTTTATCTCTGCCTTTCCTTCAATCACACCGATATCATTGAACGAAGAATCGGCGACTACAAAAGATTCGGTTTCATCTATCCAGACTTCTGTTTCCTTGTCGCTTTTCTGGCTGAACTCAACATGAAGCATTGTTCCTCCGTCTTCAAGCGGTTGGAATGAATCCCAAATGAAATAAATCTTTCCGTCAATCTGGTTAATCACAGGCGAAGAATTTCCTGAAAAAGCATCACCGGTCGTTACCGATACAATATCGAGCACCGAACTGTCGTATGCAACACAAAACTGAAGCATTGCAGGATCACCGTTTTCTGAAATGTTAACATCAACGCAAACATTGCCGTTTCCATCAGAAGAATAAGTGTCAAATGAAATTTCTGCGTTTTCCGCTGCAAATGCCGCTACAGAAAATTGCATCAAGAAAAATGCACAGATAATAACAGAAAATAACTTTTTCATTTTTTCTCCAGACATATTTATACATATTAAGATACATTATTATTATAGACCCGTTTTTTTTGTTTGTCAATTGAATTTATCAATTACTATATATCTATAATATAGAAGAAACAAGAATAAAAGAAAAAACGCAAATCGTTCTGATTTGCGTTTTTTCTTTTTTGTTTAAAGTCCATAAGCTTTTGCAAAATTATCATAAAGAATCATTCTGTTCTGCTCTTCCGAAAGCCCAAGACTAAAGAAAAGTTCCAATTCTTCTTTATGATCCCACATCGGAAAATCCGTTCCCCAAAAGAAATTTTCAATGCCAAAGCGGTCAAAAAATTTAAAAACAAGTTCCCTGCTCATAAAATGGAGCGAACTCGAAATATCAAAATAAAGCGTTCCCGGTTTATAAACATCAAGAGCGGATTCCCATCTGCGATATCCGCCGAAATGTGCACCGATAAGCTTAAGTCCCGGAACTTCGTCAAGAACTTTTGCCATTCTTTCCGGCTGGGAATATTCAAATCTGTCGTCACCGAGATGTACTATGAGCCACATATCATTATCGCGAATTGCCTTGAACATAGGCAAAGCTTCCGGCGCATCAATGTAGAATTTCTGAAAATCCGGGTGGAGTTTAACTCCGGTAAGCCCCATTTCTTTCATTCTTTTTAATTCTGCATCGCAATCTTCAAAACATGGGTACAAAGTTCCGAAACCGATAAATTCCGGATGTTTTTCGCATTCCGACGCAATAAAGTTATTTATTATCTGAACCTGCGCCGGGGTTGTTGCCGCGGAACAGACCACAAATTTTTCAATTCCTGCTCTCTTCCCTGCCGCAACAAGCTCATCACCCGTTCCGAGATGCTGCATATTGATATCGTAAAAATCGCCGATTGCGTCCGTTGCCTTGCTCACAATTTTTTCCGGATATATATGATTATGTACGTCAATTATTCTGTAATCAGGCAAATTTTTCGCCTCGCTTTGTTAAATAATATATAATTATTTTATCACAAAATTCAGTTTATAACAACTCCAAAGCAAAATCCGGACATAAAAAAACACCGCCAAAGCGGTGTTTTTTAAATCAATAATAAATTACTGATTTGCCCAGTCTGCAGGGTAGGTTACGTAGATGAATCTTACGTAATCGGGGGTGGAGAAATGAATGCTGGTGCCTTTAGGGATATAGGTCATATCGCCTGCATGTGCAGTTACATTGCCAGCTTCGGATTTGAGTACGATGGTACCGTCGATGATGTATTCAACTTCATCATAGTTAAGGGTCCAGGGGAACTCTGCTCCTGCTTTCATTTCCATTACGCCAGCGCCAAGACGAGGAGATTCTTCAAGAGAAAGAACGTCGGTTGCAAAAGTTTTGTCCTGTGCATCGCCGATTTCGAAGGGGAAAGGCTCGCACTCAACAGTTGCAGTTTTGATGCTCATCATGCCGTTGGAGAGAACGTTTCTTTCAAAAGGAACGCTATCTGCTTCGTTCATATTTGCGCAGACTTTGGCGACAATCTCCTTAATCAGTTCTTCACTGATGTTCATTGATATGCGCCTCCTTCTGTATAAGAATAAGGGCTCGAAGGAGCCTTGTTTAAAAATCTTTAAGAGGAGCGCCTATCGCGGCAATAGGCGCTCCCAAAAGGTAGCATTGAAAAACAACTAATATTTAATTAATTATTTGTCAGCGCCGGGGATTTTTGCGAGAAGTGCGGGAGCCATGAACTGACCGAGAACTACTGCAAGGATACCAGCAACAAGTTTACCAACGATCATCGGGCCGATCATTTCAGCGTTGTTACCAGCGCAGAAGCCGAGGTGGTCGCCGAATACGAATGCTGCGGATACTGCGAATGCGCAGTTGAGGAGTTTTGCTTTCGGGTTCATGTCTTTGAGGATGTTGAACATTGCGATGTTGTTAGCAAGGGTTGCAACAAGACCTGCAGAACCTGCAGCGTTCATGCCGAGCATTGCGCCGAGTTTTTCGAGAGCTTTACCGAATTTGTCGGTGATGAATTTTACCATGGGGTATGCGCCAGCGAGAACGATAGCGATGTTACCGCAGGTAAGAAGACCAGATGCAAGGCCGGAAGTACCAGCGTCGTATGCGTTTACAGCACCAGTTCTGGTAAGGTCAACCATGTCGCTGAAGAGCGGGAAGAGGATACCGGTGTTGGTTTCGAAGATTGCGATAGCGGTCATAGCAGTGATGAAGATGGTAATGCCGGTACCGAATTTGTCGAAGCCTTTCATCATTGCGGAAGGTGCGAACCAAAGGCCAGCAGCGATGAGAGCAGCGATGATAACAACGGGGATCATGTTGATGAGGATTTCACCAACGGAAAGTTTGTAAGAGGTCATTGCGTTCATGCAGAAACCACCAGCAATGCAGCCTACGGGGATGGTTACAACACCAACGAGAGTACCTGCACCGAGGTAAGGACGATCTTCAGGATCGATGATACCAAGAGCTACAGGAATGGTGAATACGATGGTCGGGCCCATCATGGTGCCGAGGATAAGACCAGCGTAGTTACCGATAGCTTCGTTAGCAGCCATCTGCATTGCAAGAGGATAACCGCCCATGTCGCAAGCGAGAAGGGTGGTAGCAAACATGGAAGCATCTGCGCCAACAAGGCCGTAGATAGGTCCAACGATGGGGTTAAGAACAAGAGCAAGGATAGGAGCTACTGCTACTACACCAGCCATGGAGATAGCGAGAGGGCCCATTGCGTTGAGGCCTTCTTCCCACTGTTCGCCATAACCAAATTTGTTACCCATAATTTTGTCAATTGCGCCCCAGAGCATGAAGAGCATCATGATCATAACAACAACAGAGTTGATTGCAAGGCCATCAACCCAAGCAGAAACAGAAGCACCAAAGAGAGGCAGGGTTTCGTTCCATGCTGCAACGAGTTCAGAGAAATCGAACATAATATTTTTCCTCCTAAAAAAATTTAAGTTATATCTCAAACTATATTCATAAAAGGTCTGTATGCAAAAGAAAACCAAATACTAAAGCTTGCGCGTGATACTCCAAAGGGAGGCCGCTTATCGAAAGCGCAAATATGTATTATAATCTGCTGCATACTTTCCTTGAATGACAATAATGTACCTGTTTTTTGAAACGGAAAAACAGGATTTTTCAAGGTTCATTCTTTCTCAATTACTGAAAAGATTCAAGATTGGAAAGAACGGTGTCATCAATAACACCAACTATCGCGGCATCGATAGGCACACTGGTTCCAACGGCATATCTTGCCGGGTTACCGTTAACGATAAGGACTCTGTCGCCGATACCGGCGTCAACAACGTCAGCCGCAATATACGGTTCACGGGTTGTGTTGCCTTTCATCTTGTAGTCAAGAGGAGCAACAATAAGAAGTTTGAGTCCTTCGAGTTTGGGTTCTTTTCTGGTTGCCCAAACACTGCCTATTACTACACCAATTCTCATCAGGTAATACCTCCGTTAAATATCAGAGAAGTTCGATGCCAAGATCAAACGCGGTATCTTTAGCGAGATAAGTGATTACAGGCTTCTCGGGAAGCTGAATCTTTGTGTAGTGCTGTGCAGCAGCTGCTTTAATATCTCTTTCAGTTATAACGCGTTTTGTGAGCACAAGGACGGAATCTGCGGACTCTGCTTTGGGAGCAGGAGCCGGAGCAGCTTCCTCTTTTACGGCTGCGGGAGCCGGAGTTGCGGGAACTTCTGCCGGAACTTCAATACCGTCGGTAAGGGCGGTTTTTACGTTTTCCTCTTCAACAAGCTCAACGCCGCTGTCGAGGAGAATCTGGAGATTCTTATAAATGTTATTGTACAGAGCTTTGGGTGCGGTTTCTGCATATTTGAGAATTTCAACGCACTCTTTAACCATTATTACGCGTTTACCCTTCAGGATCGCTTCGGCCGCAAGGGCAAGGAACTTATTGTCAGTGCAGCCGTTGGCGATCTTGAACAAATTGCTGTTAGTCATGCTTCTGACAACGACAACGTCGTAATCATCAACATTGACTTCGTAATTCTGTGCAAGAGCACAATCAACTTTGCACAGCTCACTTCCGTAGTTTTCGATGGAACAGGTTTCGCCGCAATGTTCTTCGGTAAGAACAAGAGCTTTTCTGGGTTCCACCGGTGCTGCTGCCGCAACAACGCCTTCTTTTTCAAGATAAGCTTTTACGGCACGGACTGCAAGCTCAATTAACAAATCCATATCCATAATTATCACCTTCTTTTTCAATGCATTTCCATTGGAAAAGATATGGTCACTGGTCGTCTTCGACCAGGCAGTTCATGGCTATACCGGTAGGTGTAACCAGGAACGGGTCCGCGGGTTTAATGGTTTTAATGCCAACTGTATCTTCGAACACTTTCTCCATTCCGGTAAGGCAGCAAGTACCACCGCAAAGATAGATGGTGTCGATGTTATATCTGGATGTGTATTTTTTTACGATAGTGGCCATCTTTTCGATTACGGGTTTGACAATAGGGAGAATCTCTCTGTGTCTGGTGTAATCGGTTTTGATCTTCTCGGCATCCTCGAAAGGAATTCCGTAGCTTCCGGCAAGAACGAGAGAAAGGTGGGTACCACCGGTAGGCTCGTCATCAACTTCAACTACTTTGCCGTCTTTGAAGATAGCAAGGCCTGTGGTACCGCCACCGATGTCAACTACAACACCGTCGGTAATACCATAGATGGAGTTTGCAGCAGTGGGCTCATCAAGAACGTTTACAACGTCAAAGCCCGCTCCCTCAACACAATATTTGTGGGTCTTGGTGCTGGATTCGGTTCCTGCAGGCATCGCGATAGCTGCTTCGGTAAGCTCAACGCCAAGGCGTTCTTCAAGCTTTTTCTTCAACTCTCTGAGAATTCTGCAAGCACCGCCGTAATCAACAAGAACACCGTCCTTGACAACCTGTGCAAACTGCTTTTCGCAGGCAACGGGGTTGTTGTCCTCATCAAGAACAACGATTACGATATATGCGGTACCAAGGTCAACTCCAACCTTAAGCTTATTGGAACACGGCTTGTGAACGATAGTTTCAGTCTCGGTAACACGAGCCATGTATGCGTTTATTGTTTCAAGATCGACCATTTTCTAAATACATCCTTATTTAATAATTCTGCCAAGTGCAAAACCAGCAATATGTGCGGCGCCGGCTTCGTCAACGTCAACATGCATTCTGGTGCGGAAATTGGGAGAAACTCTGATTACGGTATCCGGGAAGATGGTTCTTCTGTCGGTAAGAGCTTCTACGGAAACGACCTGGTTATCAACAAGGCCGAGTCTTTCTGCATCTTCGGGAGTCATGTGAACGTGGCGAAGAGCGACAATTGCGCCTTCGTCAATAGTAATTTCACCTTTGGGGCCAACAAGTTTTACGCTTGCGGAACCTTTGGTGTCTCCCGACTGTCTGATCGGGGGATTGATTCCAAGGGCGAAAGCATCGCTGAACGAGACCTCAACCTGAACGTGCTTTCTCTCCGGGCCGAGAACTGCGACGTTTTTGAAGGTGCCTTTCGGACCAACAACGTCAACTCTCTCCTGCTCAAGATACTGACCGGGCTGGCTAAGTTCTCTTACGTGAGTAAGCTGATAGCCTCTGCCGAAAAGTGCTTCTACACACTCTTTGTCAAGATGCACGTGTCTGGCGGAGACCTCCAATTGAACAAGTCCGGCGTTTCTGATTTCATCAATAACGGCCTCTACGACTTTTTCTACAGCCATGAGTCTCCTCCTAAATTATTTATATTCACCTGCCAGATACATGCACATCATGATGTGGAATGCACTGGAAAGGCGGTTGAGAGTCCTGATGATCTCGGGTTGTTTGACGTTTTTGCCGTCAACAAAGCAATCGAGAGCAGCAAGCTCAAGCTCACGTACTTTCGCACGGAGCACATTAAGTTTTGTATAATCAACTCCCATAGTATAGTTAGGGAGAAGCATCTGCTTAATGTTAAAATACTTCTGCGGATTGTGGGAACGTGCGCGAAGTTCTTCCGGAGTAAGTCCGAGAATGTTCATTACGCCCATTTCTTCATCCATAACTTCACAGTACATGATCTGGTTGAGCACCTTGTTGATGTCACCGAGATCATCGATAAGTTTCTGGGGGCCGTTGGTCGCGGCAATTTCTGCCTGGATCTGGACCACAGTGGAACTCATGCTGTCAAGTTTACCGCGGAAAGCAATCCTTGGATGATTTTTATAAACCAATCTATTACCGAAAAGCTGGCACATATACTCCGGCTTTTTGACATAAAAAGCTCCGGTAAGTTCATCAACGTATTTTGCTCCGACAGGAGTATCGCTGATTGCGGAACCTTTGTTATTGGATGCTGCAGGCGCAGGAGCTGCCGGCGGGTCACCGAACTCAACTTTGATTTTGAGCTGGTTCAGATATTCCTTTGCGGCAGGAGAAAGGAGTTTGTCCTTCGGTACATAATACACAGGAGGGCATTCGCCTTTAAGCTCATTGCGGAGCACCATCTCGGTAATGACTTTCATAATATCACCCCCATCTAATAATACTTATAATTCCAAATTAAAATTCAGAATTATTCGATGGACGGGAGGACATACTCGACCTCTTCATGGGGTCTCGGGATGACATGAGTGGAGATAAGCTCACCTACACGGTCTGCTGCAGCTGCACCAGCGTCGACAGCAGCTTTGGTAGCGCCGACGTCACCACGTACGAATACGGTTACGAGGGCGCCACCAACGATTACTCTGCCAACGAGGGTGACATTTGCGGCTTTAACCATAGCATCGGCGGCCTCAATGGCTCCAACAAGACCTTTGGTCTCGATCATGCCAAGTGCTAATTTCTCAGCCATCGTGTCTTCCTCCTTAAAGGTGATTAATTATTTCTCGAGAGAAGGAAGGATGTATTCAACTTCCTCGTGGGGTCTCGGGATTACGTGAACGGATTTAAGCTCGCCAACGCGGTCTGCAGCAGCAGCACCTGCATCGGTTGCAGCTTTGGTTGCACCAACGTCTCCGCGAACGAAAACGGTTACAAGTCCGCCGCCGACATGTACTTTGCCGATGAGGGTGACGTTAGCAGCTTTAACCATGGCATCGGCTGCTTCGATAGCGCCGACAAGGCCTCTGGTCTCGATCATACCGAGTGCTTGTTTATCAGTCATTGTGATAGTACCTCCTTAAAAATTGGGGCAATTCCCCTGGTTCTACCTATTATAGTTAGAAAGAGAATTAAAGCTCTTTCAGTGCAGCAATTACCATTTTTGCAATGGCTTCTGCATCGAGTTCTTCTTTTTCAGCGGGTGCTTCTACAAGATCCCATGCCTCTTTTACGCCATAAGCGACGCGGCGGAGGTTGATGAGGTTGAGAGGAGAAACGTTATCGCTGGTTGCAGAACCGCCAACTGCGCCGCAGCCAAGAGTAAGTGCAGGCATAAGGTTGGTGGTTGCGCCTACGCCGCCCTGTGCGGAAGAAGTGTTAACGAGAATACGGGAAACGGGTTTCTTAAGAGCAAACTCGCGGATGACTTTTTCATCGTTGGTATGCATGGAAAGAGAATGTCCGATACCGATAAACTCAAGAAGCTGGATGCAGCGTTCGCAGCATGCCTGCCAATCTTCTTCGAAATAAAGAGCAAGGCAAGGAGAAAGTTTCTCGATGGAGAAAGGATATTCGTCGCCGACGCCTTTTTCGCAATAGCAAAGAACTCTGGTATCTGCAGGAACATCAAGACCAGCCATAGCAGCGATCTTGGTTGCAGGACGGCCAACGATAGCGGGGTTAACGCTGCCGGGACGTCTGGTGAAGATTTTGCAGAGTTTTGCGTATTCTTCGTCGTTCATGATGTAGCCTTTTTCAGCTTTAACAGCTTCAAGGACCTGATCTTTGATGCAGTTCTCTGCAACGATGGACTGTTCAGATGCGCAAATTACGCCGTTATCGAAAGTTTTGGAAGCAAAGATTCTCTTAACAGCAAGTTTAACATCAGCAGTGTGATCGATGAATGCAGGAACGTTACCAGCGCCTACACCAAGTGCAGGAACACCGGAGGAATATGCAGCTTTTACCATTTCGGGGCCGCCGGTTGCAAGAATCATGTTAACGCCAGCGTTAGTCATGAGTTCGTGGGTTCCGGACATGCTGAGAGTGGTAAGGCACTGGAACATATTCTTAGGTGCGCCAGCTTTTTCAGCAGCTTCGCAAAGGATTTCGCAAGTTTTTGCGATGCAGTTCTTTGCAGAAGGATGGGGGCTGAAAACAACGGGGTTTGCTGCTTTCATACAAATCATGGATTTGTAGATTGCAGTGGAAGTAGGGTTAGTGCAGGGTACGATACCGCAGACTACGCCTACGGGTACAGCGACTTCGAACATCTTCTGCTCAGGATATTCAGCAACAATACCGACAGTTTTCATGTCTTTGATTGCTTCATATACAGCTTTGGAAGCAAGAGTGTTCTTAATGATTTTGTCTTCATATTTACCCATGCTGGTTTCTTCAACTGCCATTTTGGCAAGTTCTTCACGGTGAGCATAGGCAGCTTCAGACATAGCTTTGACAATTTTGTCTATCTGCTCCTGACTAAGAAGCTTTGCGGCTTCAAAAGCAATGCGTGCTTTTTTAATCATGTCGCGGGCTTCCTGCACAGAAAGCAAATCTCTATCTTGCAGCATTATATATTGCTCCTTTTAGTTATTTTTTCTGTGCTTTCAGAATCGCCTCTATGAGCGGATCCTTTTTCGCGTCTCTGATTTCGATCTTTGTAAGACCGACGTTGGGAATTTCACGAGCAAGCTTTCTCAGATCAGTAGTTTTCATACTTCTGAGGGCTTCTTCGGTATATCCAACATTTTCAGTAACAATTTCCGGGACGGATTTCGGTTCTTCGGGCTTTGCGGCCGGTTCCGATTTCACAGGAGTCTTAGCAGGGAATTCACGTTTGTGAATACCGGTTCCGCGGCGTCTACCGGCGGGGTGTTCCTTATAGGAAGCAATAATAGAAGTACTTCCTGCGGGCCTCGGGATTACATGGGAAGAAATGACCTTGCCAACTCTGTCTGCGGCAATTTCGCCGGCAGATATTGCTGCTTTGGTTGCACCGACATCGCCGGTTACAAAAAAGCAAACAAGTCCGCCCTGGACGTATTTGAATCCGCAGAGGGTGACGTTTGCTGCTTTAACAGCAGCATCGAGTCCTTCGATAGCGGCGATCAGACCATAAGTTTCCAGCATTCCCAGTGCGCCAGTACTCATAATCCGTCACCTCCTGTCGTTTAAATTTCAGATATAATGAGTATCTTAAATTAAATCGTCAAAAGGTTTAAATTAGTATTTGAGAGCGTTTTCTACGCAGAAAACAACTGCATCTGCAAATGCATCGCAAGCAGCTTTGCAAGCAGACTGGGTACCAGTGAGGTAACCACCGGAGAAGTTGGTTTCAGACGGAGGCTCGAAATAGCAGCACATTCTTACGTCAGCAGCTTTGAGAGCAGCATCGAGACCATACTGTGCTTCTACAGGCGGAGCGATGAGGTATGCGATAGGAGTGCCTTCGGGAACGCCACCGCATTCAGAAAGGTAAGAACCAGTTCTGGAGATGGTGTATGCATAATATGCAACAGTGTCATCTTCGTTTGCAGAATAGAAGGTGCAGTCAGCATTGATGAGATCGAATGCAGCAGCAAGACCAGCTTTTACTTCTGCAGGGTTGGGGCCAGAGAGCATGCCGATGAATTCACCAGCATATTTCTGCTGTGCGCAGCCAGCGCCGCCGTACATGGATTTTGCAAGTACGACTTTAACGTCAGCCTTTTTGGTTGCTTCGTCAACTGCAGTGTAACCTACATCATCGCAGTCAGTGGAGAAGAAGCCAACAGATCTGTGGCCTTCGGGCATATTCCATTGTTTCTGGAGGTCAGGGCTTACGCTCGGGATAACCTTGATCATCAGTACAGTAGTTCTAAGTTCATCGTATTTCACGATATGTACCTCCTTTAAATTTTAAGGTAGATAAAATTTGCGTTATACGCAATTATCAAGCAATTAATAAATTATTAAATAAGTTAATATTAGAGCTTGAGGTCAGTACCGGAAGCTTTTTCTTTGAGCATGATGTCAACGATATCAGCGATATGTGCACCAGCTTCAGCTGCAGGGGTACCAGCATTGTGGATGTTGGAAACAACAGTACGTCTTGCTTCGGACATGCCGATGGTGCCTTTGTAGGTGATGTATGCGGACATGGATTTTGCAGTTGCAAGACCAGGTCTTTCACCAACGAGGCATACGCAAACGTCGCATCCGGTTACTTCAGAAACTTCGTCCTGGCAAGCTACACGGCCATATCTTACGAAGAAGGGTTCGCCAGCTTCGATTCCGTGTGCTTTAAGACCGTTCATGATTGCGGGGATAACGATGTCGTAGTTAGCTTCGATTGCAGTGCCGGAAAGGCCGTCGGTTGCGAATACAACAACCTGAGGAGCTTTTTTGTAGAAGCCTTTAAGGGTGTTAGCAGAATCTTCGCAAAGTCTTCTGCCAAGGTCAGGTCTGGTAAGATAAGTATCTTTGCTGTCGCAACGAGACTGGAGTTCGAGGATTCCGCGTTCTTCGAGGAATGCTTTGGGGAACTCATTGAAAACTGCGTCCTGTGCTGCAGCGTGGTCAGCACGGAAACGGAGCATGGTGTTGGTCATTTCACGAGGACCGCAGTGCCATACACCAAGACGTGCAGGGGTAACCATTTTAAGTCTTCTGTACTCTGCTTCGTCTTTTGCGTTAGGAACCTGGTACCACTCGTTAAGCTCATAAGCGGTAAGATCTTCAAGATCGTCATCAGAAACATTTTCGCAGCAGCAAGCTTTGGTGGTAGCTTTTGCAGCGGGAGCTTCTTTCATCATTTCACCGACAACCTGAGCGATAATCTCTTTAAGTTTGTCATCAGATACCATTATTTGTATATCCTCCCGTCAAATATATTTTACGCACAATTCTCTAAATTAGAAAAGTACGGAAGCGTCACCGGCGTTCGGGCCAAGGGTGAGGCCGTCTTCCTCAAGGAAGCCCATCTTCTGAGCCCATTTTTCGAACTCAGCAAGAGGTTTTTTGCCAAGAGCCTGGCGGGTTGCGTGGTTGTCATGGTAACCAGTGGACTGGTACATGAGCATGCAGTCGTCTGCGCAAGGTACGCCCATGAAGAAGTTGCATCCTTCAGCAGCAAGGAGAATCTGGAGGTTCTCGTTGTCGTTCTGGTCGCATTTCATGTGGTTGGTGTAGCAAGCGTCGCATCCCATGGATACGTTGGAAAGTTTGCCCATGAACATATCTTCCATACCTGCACGAGCAACCTGTTTTGCATCATAGAGGTATTCCGGTCCGATGAAGCCTACAACGGAGTCGTTGAGGAAAGGATGATATCTCTTTGCGAAACCATAGCAGCGAGCTTCCATGGTAAGTTCGTCAGCACCCCAGTGACCGTCGGAAGAAAGCTCTGCGCCTTCACCGGTTTCAAAGTAGAGTACGTCGGGACCGTCAGCTACGCCGTAGTGGTGCATAAGGTCTTCTGCTTCATCGAGCATTTCGGGGGTGATACCGAATGCTTCGTTAGCGATCTGGGAACCAGCGATGGACTGGAAGCAGAGAGCTTCACGAGCACCGTTTTTGATGCATTCCATAGCAGTGGTTACGTGGCAGAGGCAGCAGGACTGGGTAGGAATTTCCCATCTTTCAACGAATTCCTGATAGCTGTTCATAGTTCTTTCAACAGCACCGAGGGAGTCGTCAACAGGGTTCATACCGAAGAGTGCGTCACCGGTGCAGTAGGAGAAACCTTCGCAGTAGGAAACTTTCATACCTTCTACGTCGTCGGTGGTGTGGTTAGGCTGAAGACGGAAAGAAAGTCTGTCAGGTGCACCGCAGGTAGTAACACAAGTTCTGTAGATGGGGAGTTTTCTTGCACCGATCATAAGGTCGAGAGAAGACATAAGTTTGGTAACAGCTGCAACAACCTCAGAAGAAAGGCCAGCAGAGATATGTCTAATCTGATCGCCGGTTACGTGGTCATCAAGGATGAATTCACGAAGTTTTGCGATAGTCCAGTTTTTGATCTCTTCATAAATGGTGAAGTTGATGCCGTCCTGGATAATACGGGTTACAGAGTCCTCTTCGTAAGGAGCTACGGGGTTCTCGTAGATGTCCTTAATAGTGAGGTTTGCGAGGCACTGTTTTGCAGCAATGCGCTCCTGCATGGTTTCTGCAGCGATACCAGCGAGCTGGTCACCGGATTTGAGTTCGTTTGCTTTAGCAAGTACGTCTTTTACGTCTTTGAACTCATAGACCTGTCCAAATAATTTTGCTTTCAGAATCAAAAATTCTCACTCCTTTTTAAAATTTGGATGCCTAGTGGTGGAAAATTTATTGTTTGCGGGATTTCCCCCTTTCCCAAACCTTATTAATATATAAATATTCTTCTTTATTCCTTAATTAAATACAAGAGTCTTTACTACAACGGGAAGGATTCTTCCGTGCATAAGCGGTTCGCCGATGTCGATGTAGTCACCCTGGTTGGTTCTTACAGAGTCAATGCAGATGATATCTTTGCTTCTGTTAAGTTTAACCATAAGGTTCTGTCCAAGGCTCTTACCCATATCCTCTTCGATAACAACGATGAGCGGATGCTGGGATTTGATGATGGGCTGCATACCTGCGATGATGAGGTCTGCATAACGTTCGATCTCTTTGAACAGCGGGCAGTTGGCGCCTTTAAGAGAAAGTGCAACAAGTTCCTGACCTTCGTCGGGGTCATTGTACCATTCGAGCATGGGCTCGAGATGTTTTGCAAAATCGCTGGGGCTGAACTGTTCCGCTTCTTCAGCAAGCTTGATTACCGGAATGGTTTTGATCGGAAGCTTAGTGTTCTGAGAGAATGCGATGGTGGAACCGGAGAGTTCCATGGTCTGGGTGCCTGCACCGATAACGGTTGCACGGATTGTTTCTGCCGGTTCAACAACTTTATCCATAAACGGAGCAAATACTTCGTTGATGGCTCTTGCAAGAACAACGCCGATGTCGTTGTAGGGGAAGTCATCTTTTCCTTCATAAGGATGATAGATGAGGTTGCCGACACCGCCGGAGAAAGTTACGAACTTGATTTCTTCAAGATCGTGAAGCGGATGGTCGGTGGTCATGATTGCAAGGTCGTCCATGTCGAAGGTTTTGAAACCGAGAGTGGTTGCAAGAACCTGTGCCATGAGTACGCATGCTTTATAGATTTCCTTATATTCGATTTTATTACCGACTTTAAGGTTGATGTTGTGTTTTGCGCAAAGTTTTCCGAGATGGTCGGAAATGTAAAGGATTTTACCGGTGGAATCAAGTTTGATAAGGCGTCCGCCGATATCGAAGCATCCGGTATCTACCGGACGGTTTTCTTTGAATACTGCAATGTTGGAAGTACCGCCGCCGATGTCGCAGTTAGCGGTTACAACATGCTGTTTGAGGGACATTGCGGAAGTTCCTGCTCCGCGTCCTGCGATAACGCCTTCAAGGTCGTTACCTGCGGTTGCAACAACGAAGTCGCCTGCCATGCCGGACATGAAGTTAAGAACGGTTCTTGCGTTCTCTTTTCTTGCGGTTTCACCGGTGATGATTACTGCACCGGTATCGATATCCTCGGCTCTGAGCCCCGCAGCTGCATATTCGCTTACGATAATGTTATGTACCGCGTCTTCATCGATAGTTCTTTCATCGATAAGCGGAGTTGTGTAAATTTTACTTTCGTAAACAACTTCCTTGTTGGTGATCTCGATTCTCGGGACCATGTATTCGCCGGAAGTGTTCTCGATAGTGAATCGGCTGAAAATTACCTGTGTTGTGGAAGTACCGATATCAATACCTGCGCTGAGTATTTTCTCTTTCATACTTCTTATCTCCTTTGACTTTTCATTCTATCTAAATGCTAAGCACAAATTGCCGTTTTTAATAATCGCTGAGGTCAAGGTTTTCGACAAGTTCAATGAGTTCCTTAATTCCGGTTTTGTCATAAGCGCTTGTCCTTACGATTTTGCTGGCACCGGACATTTTGAGGAAGTTTTCCGCAATTTCAATTTCCTCTTCCGTTTTGCCGTCGATTTTTGTAACAACGCCAATGGTGGGTTTCGCAAAGGTCATACTGAACATCTGCGGAAGTCTGCCCATGGTGTTGCCTGCATCATGCACAAGAACAACAATATCCGCATCACATGCTGCAATTATGCAAGCGCGCCAGAGGCTGCTTTGATCTATGTATTCCCCGGGAGTATCGATTGCATCATCGTGAACGATAATTTCCTGGGTTTTCTTGTATTCGATAACCTCATTATGCATTGCCTGAAGAAGCGTGGTTTTGCCGACCCTTGAACGCCCCATCAGAATTATTTTGCGAGGTTTCTTTTCTTCGGACATCAGCTTCTGGTGATTTTGACCGTGGAATATTTCATATCCTCGAAACGTTCGATGACCGCATTGAGAGCGGAATCGACTGCGCCGATTTCACCGACAAAGACAACCGCACCGGAGAAGCGGTCGACAAATCCAAGTTTGATCCTTGCCGCTTTTGTGCAGATATCCGCAGCGATGATGGCGCTTTCGGAGGGTGTGATAGTGATGATGCCGATGGCCTCGGTGAATTCATCGGTAAGGCCAAGTTTTTTGTAGATCATTCTGTCCGGCTTGGAAATTCTGTGGGCAAGAGTGACCTGCTTTCCGGGAACGTACTCCTGTATTGAGCGAGGCGGCAAAGAGTATTCAGTGTTCTGAGACATTTTGATACTTCCTCCTGTTCCAAAAAATTTTGAAGTTTTGTCCAAGGGCGCACCTATAGACGCACTTCGGTCTTATACAAGTATTATTATAGACAAATTGCGTCGGTTTGTAAAGTGAAATAGGTAAAAAATAATTAAATAAAATAAAGTTTTTTTTGCATTTTCCTATTGACATTTTAGTTAGTTAAAGCGTCCTTAGTTCTTTATGAGCATCATTTTTTTCACGGTGAGCACGACCGGCAAATTTGTAAACTTTTTGTGAATTTTTTGAGCATTTGCATATACTTTCAAGTATAAAAAAGGAGCCTTTCGGCTCCTTTAGGTTTTTATGCGGTTTTCCATGCAGTGCTCAAAACGCAAACTCTATGTTTTTTATGTGCTCAATGCAGAAATCGAAGTATTTTTCATAAATCTCGTCGCCTTTTGCAGCTGTTGCTTCATCGTCCGGGCGGCGGATAACCCCTGCATAAACTCTTCCGACACCGGTATATCTGCCGTCTCCCCTTCTTCTGCAAAGAAGATACATAGAAAACGCGCCGGATCTGGAAATTGATTCATAAAGGCCGATATCTCTTCGGCGTATCTCATCGAAAAATTCATTTTGGGCGGAGCGCGCAATGATATGGTTCGGCATAAACGTGCTCAGCACTCTGTCCGCAGTAAAGGCAAAAAGAATGCTGCGGTTTCTGGCTTCAAAATCCGAAGCACGGTTTTTTTCATAAGCAAAGCCGTCTTCATTCATAAGCGATTCCGCAAAAAATTTGCCGATATCATGTGCCTTTTCAAGGTTTCCGTTTTTGCGTTCGTGATTATAAAGCTTCGCTTCCATATCACTTTCATCGATCGGCTGAAGTCTTTTTCCGACGATCTTCATATCGCTGTCATCGGTTCCGTACATTTTTTCGCCTCCCCTTTTTCAAACTTAAACAAAACGGGACAAGGTTTTTTATCACCCTGTCCCGGTAAAATCATTTATTCAGCTCTTTGACTTTCATCAGCGCATCAAGAGCCTCTCCGGGAGTTGTGCAGGTTCCGAGCGGATGAGGATAACTGATATAATATCCGTGATAATCGCTTCCGCCAAGGGGAACAAGCCAATACTTCTTGATGATTTTTTCAATCTCTTCCCTGTCACTTTCACTGTTGGCCGGATGGCAAAGTTCTATTGCCTGAATTTTGCCCGCTTCGGCAAGTTCCCAGGCAAGTTCAAGAGAATCATACCTTCCCGGATGGGCAAGGCAGCAGACGCCGCCGGTTCTGTTGATGATATCGGCTGCTTCCCTTACTTCAGGGAAATTAACAGTATAAGGAATATCGCCGAAGACCCTTCCGTTAAGATCGGAAAAAACAGCGTAAGTATATCCTCTTTCCATAAGGGCCCTTGCAACGTGCTGGCGATAAATGCACTGAGCATCGCCGGCTGCTTTGCGGACATCCTCGTAAGTTATGGGATATTTTTTAGAAATTTTCTCAACAACACCTCTGATTGCCTCGTTGCGGTTTTTGAGGGTGTTGTTGATCATTTTTTCAAGTTCTTCGGTCTTTCGCGGCATATAGCAAAGAAGATGTACATTTCTTCCGGTTTTGGAATCATAAGTGGAAACTTCAACACCGGGAATAACTTTAAGGCCTTTGCGCTTTCCAAGGTTGACCGCCTTCTGGACTCCCGCCATGGTATCATGGTCGGTTACCGCAATAAAGTCGAGCCCCGCATCAATCGCATATTGGACAAGCATTTCGGGCGGTGTTGAACCGTCTGACATTGTTGTGTGGCAATGCATATCACCTATCATAAGCAGGACCCTCCTTTTTTACGTATTTTTACATGGTTATTATACACCCGAAACAAATTTTATTCAAGTATAACGCGCCAAAAAGCGTTTAAAAAATTTTTAAAAATTTTGCAAAATACTATTGACAAACCCTTTCGGATTCGATATAATAATCAAGCAGTCAAAAATGACTTGCGGGTTTAGCTCATCTGGTAGAGCGCGACCTTGCCAAGGTCGAGGTAGCGAGTTCGAGCCTCGTAACCCGCTCCAGAAAAAAGCTCATTCTTCGGAATGAGCTTTTTTGTTTATCCGGATATTTTTTTGCTTTTTATAGTGCAAAACAATTTTCTGTGTGGTATAATGAATTTTACGAAACTTTACGGAAGGAGTCCTGACAAATGGCATATCGCGTTGTTGTAAAATGCGGCGGCAAAGCTTTTTTTGTTCCTAACGAAGCTGCCGAAAATTTAAAACTCTGCACCGCCGGACAGTTAAGAGTCCTTTTGTTTGCTTTAAGCCGCGGTTTTGCCGAAACTTCTCCCGAAACCGTTGCCGATGAACTTGGCATACTTTCCGATGACGCAAAAGATCTTCTTGATTATTGGGTCGGCCGCGGAATCCTTGAATGTGACGGAGTTTCCGCACCAGTTTCCGTACCGGAACCCATTCCCGATGTTGCTCCGCTAAAAAAAGAAGTTCCAAAACCTCCGGAAACAAAAATCACCATGAAGGAAGTTCAGGAACTTAAAGAAAACGATGCAGGCATCGCCCATGTTTTCTCCGAAGCCGAACGCCTTCTCGGAAAAACTTTTACAACATCCGACAGCGAAACCATCGTCTGGCTTGTTTCCTATGCCGGCATTGCACCCGAAGTTCTTTCAACAGTAATAGCATACTGTGCAAGCATAAACAAAAAAAGTTTTTATTATATCAGAAAAGTTGCACTCGACTGGCTCGAAAACGGAATCGATACCATAGAGGCTGCCGAGGAACGCATGCGCGTCCTTGAAGAGATGCGAAGCTGGGAAGGCGAAGTTAAACGCTGCCTTGAAATTTACGGTAGAAACCTTGTTTCCAAAGAAAAAGAATTTGCTGAAAGCTGGCGTCTTTACAAAATTTCTCCGGAACTTATACATTTTGCATACGAAAAATGTATTGAAAAAACCGCCAAACTTTCCTTCCCGTACATAAATAAACTGCTGCTCAGCTGGCATACGAAAGGCATCAAAACTCCTGCCGAAGCCGCCGCTGAAAACAAGCCGAAAGGCGAAACCAAAAAAACTTCTTTCGATCTTGATGAGCTTGAGCGCAGAATGATGCTCGACGATTCCGTAATCTGAGCACCGGCGAGCACTGCTTATTAAAATGTAGTAATTAATTATAAATTTTAAAGAAAGGACGTCTTAAGAATATGGCATATTCCGCTGAAGTTTATTCCAGAGCAAAACGCATTATCGACGAAAGAAGAAGCGCCGCAGACAGAGACTCAAGCATTAAAAAAACCGGTGTTTATGCCAAATATCCGGAAGTTCGCGACCTTGATAACCAGCTTATGCGTGAGATGGCAAACTTTACCATGCTCATGCTTCGCAAACAGAACGAACTTGACGAAGTCCTTTCTTCCATGAAAGCCGAAATAGATTATATCCAGCAGAAACGTGCCGAAATCCTTTTGGCAAACGGCTTTCCGGCGGATTATCTTGAACCCCATTACACCTGTAAAAAATGCGACGATATCGGCCGAAAAAACGGAATCCTGTGCTCATGCTATAAGGAACTTTGCCGCAGCGAAGCTCTTAACGAACTTGACAGAAGTTCCGGTTCCTCTTCGTGCTCGTTCGAAAATTTTGATCTTTCCTATTACACCGACAATGGCGCTTACGACGGAACCAACCCCCGCAGAAAAATGCAAAATTATTACAATTTCTGCATAAACTATGCAAACGAGTTTTCCGAAAATTCTCCGAGCATCGTTATGATGGGAAGGACCGGCCTTGGAAAGACCCACCTTTCCCTTTCAATTGCAAAAGCTGTTATTGCAAACGAAAAATCCTCTTTCGGCGTTGTTTATGCCCCGGCTCAGAAGCTTGTTTCCGAGCTTGAGCGCGAACATTTTTCCTTTTCCGGAACCAATGCAGCGCTGAAAAAATATACTGAATGTGATCTTCTCATAATTGACGACCTTGGCGCGGAATTTCCTTCCCAATTCACCACCGCTGCCATAGGCAACCTTATCAACGAGCGTCTTTATGAAAACCGCCCGACCATAATCAGCACAAACCTTTCCGGCAAGGAACTTGCGGAGCGTTATTCCGAACGCACCGCCAGCCGAATCCTCGGCGAATATCGCAAGCTTTTCTTCGTCGGCGAAGATATAAGATTCCTCAAAAACCGTTAAACTGAAAGGAAGTAATCAATATGAAAGTACGTCCCGCATCAAAACCCGATATTCCTGCTGTTCTCGGCTGCGTCCGCCGCATAAGAAGCGAATATTTTGAAGCAAAAAACATCAATCAGTGGGTCGACGGTTATCCTTCCCGCGAACAGTTTTCCGCTGATGTTGACAGAAAAGCTCTTTATGTAATGTATATGGGCGAAGTTCTTGTCGGTTTTGGCTCCTTTATCGCCGGAAATGAACCCACTTACGATAAAATCGAAGGTGAATGGCTTACCGACGGAGAAAACTATCTTGTTGTTCACCGTTTCGGAATCAACCCCGACTGGCACGGAATGGGAATGGGAACCGCTCTTATGGGTCTTGCTGACAAAATCTGCGAGGTGAAAAAAATTCCTTCCATTCGTGTCGATACCCACGAAGACAATATCGGAATGCAGAAACTTCTTGAAAAATGCGGTTTCAAAAAATGCGGAACCATCTATCTTGAAAACGGCGACCCGAGAGTTGCTTATGAAAAAGTTCTTTAATAAAAGCGCAAAATCCCCTGCTCTTTCGAGCAGGGGATTTTTTTGATTAAAATGCATCTTTCAGGCGTTTCACTGTTCCGATAAGACAGGCTTTTGTGATTTCAGCCAGTTCCTCCTCACTTTCCTTCATTCCTCCGGCTACCCATTCTTCGATAACGCCTGCGGAAAATCCCATTATCATTGCGCTGAAATATCTGCTTTCGCTTATATCCGCCAGAAGATACTGCGCTTTTATTTCCGAATCCATTTTTACAAGAACATTATAGAGGATTCCGTTTTCGTACAGAACCGTAAAAACATCTTTGTGCTCTTTTATGAATTTATACCTTTCCCGCAGGAAAAACAGAAACTTTCCTTTTTTGAAAGCATTGGGATCCACCGGATTATTCCTGAAATATTCCCGGTAAATCCTGTTTACATAGCTTACTGCGGCATCTTCCAGACTTTCAAAATTCCGATAAAAACTGCTTCTTCCAACTCCCGCAGTTTCACAAAGTTCTGTAACCGTTATTTTATTGATATCTTTTTTCTTTAAAAGCTTTATCAGTGCAACCTCAACAGCCTCTTTTACACTTTCATTTAAAGTAATTTCGCTTCTCATGATACATACAGCCCTCTTTTGTTTCAGTTTTGCGTTAAAATATTTACATTTATGTATTAATTAATTAAGATTAAATTATGATACAAATGTGTCACCAAAATTATAACGCAAACGGAGGAAAAAGTAAATGGAACTTGAAGGCAAAAAAATCATCGTAACCGGCGGCGGCAGCGGTATTGCTGCAGGTTGTGTAAGAGGATATGTTCGTGCAGGCGCACAGGTCGTTTTCTGCGACGTTAACGACGAAGGCGGCAAAACCACCGAAGCAGAAGCAAACGCACAGGAAGGCGTAACCGGAAAAGCAACTTACTTCCACTGCGATATTACCAAAAAAGAGAATGTTGCAGAATTTTTTGCAAAAGCAATCGAACTCATGGGTGGACTTGATGTTCTTGCAAACATTGCAGGCGTTGAACGCAACAAACCCGCAGAAACTTTTGTTGAAGAAGATATTGATTTCATCATGGACGTAAACTTCAAGGGTACTGTCTGGACCAACCAGGAAGTTTACAATTATTTCAAAGCAAACGGCATTGAGGGTGCAATCATCAACTATGCTTCCGACACCGGCCTTCTTGGTATGCCCAACGGAGCTGTTTATGCTTCCTCAAAAGCGGCAGTTCTCGGCTGGACCCGTTCCATCGCCATGGACTGGGCACGCGAAGCAAACGTTCGCTGCAACTGCGTAAACCCCTCCATTAAAACTCCTATGTATAAATATTGGCTTGAAACCGCGGATCCCGCTGTTGTTGAACCTTATAAAGCAGGTCTTAAACAGATGTTCCCGCTCTTCGGAGATATGGGCGAAGTTGATACCGACCTTGTTCCCGTAATGGTATTTCTTGCTTCCGATGGCGCTCGTTATATCAACGGACAGACCATCTGCGTAAACGGCGGTCTTGCAATGGTAAGATAATTATCCCCCAACTCTTTTCTATATTCACAAAAACAAACGCCGTGCTAAAAAACGAGCACGGCGTTTGTTTTATATAATGTTTTTTATTTCATCAAGTGATTTTATCTCAAAATCCACCCATTCCGGCTTTTCTTTTCCGTTAAGGTTGAGCCAAATTGTTTTCATTCCGAAAGCGTTTCCGCCTTTCATATCGGAAGTAAGAGAATCTCCGAGCATAACACTTTCTTCCGGTTTGATATCTTTGCTTTTACCGAAACAGTATCTGAAAAAATCCGCAGAAGGTTTTTCCGCACCGATTTTTCCGGAAGTGAAAACTTCCTCAAAATATCTGAGCATATCAGCCTTGCGAAGTCTTTCAATCTGCTGTTCATGGGGTCCGTTGCTTGCGGCAAAAAGGCGGTATTTTCCGGAAAGATATTCCAGGGTTTTGTAAGAACCTTCCATGGGAATTGCGCTTTCGTGAAGTCTGTTTCTGAAATATGTTTCAAATTCCGGTCCGTTAAGATCAATTTCGAGAGCTTCGAAAACCGTTGCCCATCTTCTTTCAAGAAGTTCTGCAAAAGTGATTTTGCCCTGCTCAAGGTCGCGCCAGAAAACGTCATTTATGCTATGGAAAGTTTCGAGCATTTCCGGCTTATATTCAACTCCTCTTTCAATAAGGCCAAGGCGCATTGATTCCTCAACGCAGGCTTCAAAATCCAGAAGAGTTCCGTCGATATCAATAAAAACTGCTTTAATCATAATAATCACCTATAAGAAACGGGCGGCATTGCCGCCCGTATTTTTATTATACCAAATCGTCGTTTCCGCCTTCGAACTGACCTTTGTTCATCTGCTTGAGGTAAGCGTTGATAAAACCGTCGATTTCGCCGTCCATAACAGCCTGGACATTACCGGTTTCAAAACCTGTTCTGTGGTCTTTTACCATTGTGTAAGGCATGAAAACATAGGAACGGATCTGGCTTCCCCAAGTGATCTCTTTCTGAACGCCTTTGATATCCTCGATTTTTTCAAGATGTTCGCGTTCTTTGATTTCAACAAGTTTGGAACGGAGCATGTTCATACAGACTTCGCGGTTCTGATACTGGGAACGCTCGATCTGGGAGCAAACGGTGATACCGGTGGGAATATGGATAAGACGAACAGCGGAAGAAGTTTTGTTAACTTTCTGACCGCCCGCACCGGAAGCGCGGTAAACTTCCATTTTGATATCGTCCTCTTTGATTTCGATGGATTTGTCGTCCTCGATTTCCGGCATAACCTCAAGAGAAGCAAAGGAAGTCTGGCGTCTGCCGGAAGCATCGAAAGGAGAAACCCTTACAAGACGGTGGACGCCGTTTTCTGATTTAAGGAAACCGTAGGCATTGGGTCCTTCAACAATGATGGTTGCGGATTTAACGCCGGCTTCATCGCCGTCGAGCCAGTCAACAAGAGTATATTTGAGGTCCGGATGTTTGTTGCACCAGGAGGTGTACATTCTGTAAAGCATCTGGCACCAATCCTGTGCTTCGGTGCCGCCTGCACCGGCATGGAAAGTGATGATAGCGTTGCCTTCGTCATATTCACCGGTGAGAAGAGTTGTGAGCTTGAGCTCATCGATATCTTTTTCAAGTTTTTCAACTTCGGGAAGAGCCTCGTCATAAAGGGAAGGATCGTTTTCCTCAAGAGCAATCTCGATAAGGGTCATGGTGTCTTCATAACGGGTTTCAAGGTCCTTATGGGAATTGATTTTTCCGTTGAGCTGGCTGAGTTTACGCTGAACTTTGGTGGAAGTTTCAACATCGTTCCAGAAGTTTGGATCTTCCTGCTGGGCCTCAAGTCTTCTTACTTCGGCTTTGCACTGTTCAAGACCAAGAGCATCTTTAAGATCTTCGATCTGCGGTTCAAGAGCAACCAGTCTGAGTTTAAGTTCTTCAAATTCAAGCATTATTTATTCCTCCGAATCGGTAAAAGCCCTTTTGGGCATAAGTTTACATAATACAACAGTATATTATATATTATTTAACCGCAATAGTCAAAAGAAATCTTTGTTTTTTCAAAAAATTTCTTTGCCATTATTGTAAAACATTTATTAACATTTTTAAAAAGGTTTGATTTTCTCTTTTCAAAAATTTATAATATAATAAAGAAATTTATACTTTTTTGACGAAAGGAATCCTTATGCAAAACTTTTTAGGAAATCCCTGTCCCTGGTGCGGAAAAATTTTTGCCGAAGGTGACGACATTGTCGTCTGTCCCGAATGCGGAACTCCCCACCACCGCGACTGTTATAAAGAGCATTCTGCCTGTGCAAACGAAGCAAAGCACGGCGAAAATTTTGAATGGAAAGGTTCCGTGATTCCGCCTGTTCATAAACACGAACACATCGAACGCGAAAAAGCGGAAAACGTTATCTGTTCAAACTGCGGAACGGAAAACCCCGGAAGTTCCCGCTACTGTCTTGGCTGCGGAGCTCCCCTTTCCGAAGAAAGACCCCGCATTATTTCTTCCGAAGAAGAATTTCAGCGCGAACGTGAACGCATAATTACCGAAAGTTTTTCTTCCTCCTTCGACGGAATTTCCGCAAAGGAAGCCGCAATTTACGTTCGCAGCAATGTCGGTTATTTTCTTCCCCGTTTTGCGGCTTTTTCAAAAGGCGCAAAATTCGACACAAACTTTTCCGCGTTCATCTTTTCTTTCTATTACCTTTTCTATCGCAAAATGTATGGGCTCGGGATCTGCGTTTTTCTTGCAACAATGATCCTCAGCATTCCGACTTTCCTTCTTGATTTCCAGATGATACAGGAACAGTATATTGAACTCGGAATGCTTTCCCAGATGATATGGAACGTTCCCCACCAGGAAGAACTTGCGATTTATTCCATAATCGCAAACCTTCTTATATGGGTGCTCCGCATTGCTCTTATGATGTTCTTCAACCGACTTTATTATCAGAAGCTTATCGGCAACATCAAAAAAGCCCGCGTTTTTCTTGCGGACAAGGGCGAAAAAGAAATTTCTTCCTTCTTCCAGAAGAAAGGCGGAACAAGTCTTGTTGTTCCGATTATCTTCGTTGCCCTTGCTTTTATTGCAAGTTTTGCGCTTGCGGGCTTTATAGTAAGCTCCGAATTTTTTGTTCTTCCGGAAATCGAAAATTTTCTTTAAAATAAGCGGATTTTTTTGTTGACAAGCCGGTTTTCGGCTGTTATAATAAACAATGTTGCTTTATGACTTAAAGCGAACATCCTTGCTCCGCAATGCGGGGCCAAAGTCCAAAAGGAGGTGTATCAAAGATGGCAAAACTTTCCCAGAGCTACGAAACCGTTATGGTTCTCAGCTGCAAGAATGAGGAAGCAATCCCTGCTCTCGTTGAAAAATTCACCACTCTTATCTCCGAAAACGCTACTGTTGACGGTGTTGAAGAATGGGGCAAAAAGAGACTTGCTTATCCTATCAATTACGAGACCGAAGGTTACTATGTGCTTGTTAACTTCACCAGCGCTCCTTCCTTCCCGGCAGAGCTCGATCGTCACTACAACATCACTGACGGCGTAATCCGTTCCCTGATCGTTGCAAAAGCAGAATAAGGAGGAAATCCTATGAACAAAGCGACCCTTATTGGCAGACTTGCCGCCGACCCTGAACTTCGTCAGACCGGCAGCGGAATCGCCGTAACAAGCTTCACCATCGCAGTTGACCGTCCCTATTCCAAGGGAACCGACCGTCAGACCGACTGGATCGACATCGTTGCATGGAGAAACACCGCCGAGTTCGTCTGCAAATATTTCCAGAAAGGTTCCCCCATCGTTGTCGAAGGTTCCATTCAGACCAGAATGTGGGAAGACAAAGCAGGACAGAAACGCAAATCCGTAGAGATCGTTGCTGAAAATGTTGAGTTTGTTCCCAGAAGCAAAGACGCAGGCGCTCCTTCTTTCCATACCGAAAGAAACGAGTTTGCTCCGCCCATTGCCGAACCGGCACCTGTTATTTATTCCGCAGGTTCCGCTGATGACTTCACAGTTATCGATGATGAGGATCTCCCTTTCTAAAAGTGCGAAGCTCAAAAAAATTCTTGTTTAACTGAAAATCTATAAGGAGGAAAAGAATCATGGAAAGATCCGAAAGACCCATGAACCGCAACAGAAGAAGCCGCAAAAGAGTTTGCGCTTTCTGTGTTGATAAAATCGCTGAAATCGATTACAAAGATGTTCCCCGTCTCAGAAGATTCCTCTCTGAAAGAGGCAAAATCATTCCCAGAAGAGTAACCGGAACCTGCGCACGCCATCAGCGCCAGCTGACCACCGCTATCAAACGCGCACGTCATCTTGCTTTCCTTCCCTACGTTTCCGACTAATCGAAAACGGGAAGCCGATAATCGAATTGAAATTACTCCCTGCCTTTTGGCAGGGAGTTTTTTTATATTTACAAAACATCTTTAATATGATATATTGCAGAAAGAGATTTAACCCCCAAAGGAGATTTTTATGAAAAATATTCTTGTTCTTTTCCCCTATGATGAACTTTCAAAAGAAAGGCTTGTTTGCGCAGTTAAAGACAAATGCAATATCTCTTTTATCAACAGAAAAGAACAGCCGGAAGAATATCTTTCCGCCCTTAAAACCGCGAACCTTATAATCGGCGAAGTTCCCAACGGAGATTTTCAGCATTGCGAAAACCTTGAAATGCTCCAAAGTTCCTCCTCAGGGGTAAACTATTATGTTGAAGGCGGAAATTTTCCGGAAGGCGCAAAGCTTTGCTGTATGACCGGGGTTTACGGAAACGTAATTGCTGAACATCTTCTTGGAATGATGCTTTCCCTTTGCAGAAGGATCCCCGAATACCGCAACCAGCAGAACGAGGAAAACTGGAAAATTCTCCGCTATGACAAGCCCCTTGAAGAAAGCACAGTTCTTATCCTCGGTGCCGGCGATATCGGAACTACCCTTGCAAAATGGCTTCGTCCCATGGTCGGAAAAATAATCGGAATCCGCCGCACCGAAAGGGCTTTTCCGGACTTTTTTGACGAAATGTTCACTCTCGGAAAACTCGATGAAAAACTTCCCGAAGCGGATTTTGTGATTTCAATTCTCCCGCAAACCCCGGAAACCATCGGACTTTTTGATGAGCGCAGACTTCGCCTTATGAAAGACGATGCAGTTCTTATAAACGGCGGCCGTGGAAGCCTTATTGACCAGGAAGCTCTGCTTAAAGTTATGTCCGAAGGAAAATTTTTCGGGGTCGGGCTTGATGTAACAACTCCGGAACCTCTTCCGGCGGAAAGTCCCCTTTGGAAACAGGAAAGACTTCTTATAACTCCCCATGCGGCGGGAAACTCCTGTTCGCTCAAAAGCCCTCTCGAAAGAAAAATCCGTGATTTCATTCTGAAGAACGCCCTTAGATGGATAGGCGGCGAAGAACCGGAAAATGTCATTGATTTTTCAATCGGATATAAAAAGAACGTATAAAAAAATCGGGCTATCAAAGCCCGATTTTTTTATTCTGTTTTTTCTCTGTAAATTTTTTCAAGGATATCAACGATTCCGTCAATTCCGAGCATTCCGGAATCCAGCATGATATGATAGCTTTCCTTCATACCCCATTTTTTGCTGCTGTTCATGTTGTAATAGGAAGCACGGTATTTATCCGTTTGCTGGATGGATTTTAACGCTTCCCTTTCGGAAAGATTATAGCGTTCCATCGCTCTTTTGAGTCTTGTTTCCTGGTCCGCATAGATAAAAACGTTAAAAACATCCTTGCGCTCGCTAAGAACGCTGTCTGCACAGCGTCCTACAAAAATGCATGGGCCTTCCTTTGCCTTTTCAAGAATATAGTTTGTCTGATCCGCCGCGATGGCAATTCCGGAAGGTATCATATTATCTGCTCCGAAATCAACGTATGGAAACATTGCAAGGGAATACAAAAAGCTTCCGGTCGGCGTTTCTTCAATTTCCCTGACATATTTTGTGCTGAAACCGCGGTTTTTTGCGGCATATTCATAAAGGTTTTTGTCGTAATAAGGAATTCCAAGACGTTCAGAAAGTTTTCTTCCGATTTCGCTTCCTCCGCTGCAGAACTGTCTTCCGATGGTGATAATCATTTTTGCATCCCCTTTCATTGTGAATAATAAAGATTATTTTCAACAATATTATAACAAAAACTGGTTAAAATGTAAAGATTTTTTCATTTATCCAAGTTTCCCGAAATCATATCCCATTTTTCGGAATTCGGAAATCAGCAGCCGAAGAGCCGCCGGAGTTGTTGTCCTTGTTTCACTGTCATGGAGAAGGACTATCAATGTTTCGCTACCGATAAATTCCGAAGAAAGAACGTTTTCGGCAATTTCCTCCGGAGAAAGAAGCTCGCCAAGGCTGTCCCTTCCGTCCGCGTTCCAGTCATACCAGAGCATTCCTTCCCTGTTCGTTTCATCTTTGACCGCTTTGATAAGCCATTTCGGGGCGGCATAGTTATTGCTTCCTCCGGGAAAACGAAAAATTTTGCATTCCTCCCCGGTCACGGAATAGACCCATTTTCTTTCCGCTTCAATATCTTCGAGGAAGCTTTCCTCCGAAAGATAAATTTTATCATAGCTGTGGCTCATTGTATGAAGCCCTATGGAATGTCCTTCGCTGTATATCCTAAAAAGTCTTTCGTCCGCTTTTTCGTCCGAAGGGCCTATTACAAAAAAAGTTGCTTTTATATTTTCTTCCGAAAGGATATCAAGGATCTCTTCCGTTCTTTCGGAAGGGCCGTCATCAAATGTAAAATAAACCGTTTTTACCGCATTAGCATCAGCTTTTTCTGCTTTGAGCACGGGAATTGAAATTGCCATGCTCAAAAGCAAAAGTATCACCGGAAAAACCAGAAAACGGATCTTTATAATGCTGTATTTTATATTCAGAAAATCACCTTCCGAAAAAATTTTGTGTTGACTTAATTAAAATATAAGGTTAATATTAATTGTATGCCATTTTTAAAGGAGATATTTCATTTTGAAAAACATTAACGAAATTACAAAAGCCGAGGCTTTGAATATAAAATATATACTTACCGATATTGACGGAACTCTTACCGGAGAGGACGGACGCATTTCTCCGAAAGTTTATGAAATGCTCTGGAAACTCCGCGAGGCAGGCTATATCCTTATTCCCGTCACCGGAAGAACTGCCGGCTGGGCTTCCGTTGCCATAACCGATTGGCCCGTCGATGCAATAATCGTTGAAAGCGGAAGCGTTGTTTATTACCTCGAAAACGGTTCAAGGAAAGAATTCGTTCACCCTTCCGTTCCGAAGGACAGATATTCCGTCCATGAAAAGATCCGTGAAACCGCTCTTGCAAAAAACCCTAAAATAAAGGTAAGTATAGACCAATACAGCCGTTTTAACGATTTTGCCTTCAACTATGCGGAAGACGAGGACGATAAGCTTACTTTTGAAGAAGCAAAAGAGGTTCTTGATGCAGTAAAAGCTATCGGCGCAAAGGGCAACATAAGTTCTATACACGTCAACACCTGGTTCGGAGATTACGATAAGCTCCCCATGAGCCTTCTTTATCTCAAGGAGCATTACGGCGTTAAAAACCCGGAGGAATGCGTTATCTATTTCGGCGATGCCGCCAATGACGAAGAGATGTTCGGATTTTTCCCGATGGCCTGCGGCGTTGCAAACTTTATGAAATATGCCGAACATGTAAAACATCTCCCCACATACATAACAACCTATAACGGCGGCGAAGGTTTTTGCGAAGCGGCGGAAATCCTTCTTACCGCAAGGAAAAATCATATTGCGGAAAAATATTCTCTTGAAAGATAAAAAATGCCGGAGCCAAAGGCTCCGGCATTTTGTTCGGTTGCGGTTTTTTCTGCGCTTACATTTATTCAAAAAAGGCTGTACGGGTGCCTTTTTCACGCTTAATCGATGGGTTCAAGAACGCCGTAATCTCCGTCGTTGCGTTTATAAACAACGTTGATTTCCCCTGTTTCCGCGTTGCGGAACATAAAGAAGTCATGTCCGAGAAGGTTCATCTGAAGAATTGCCTCCTGGACGTCCATGGGATTGACTCTGAACTGTTTTGTTTTAACAATGCCGTAATCTTCAGCGGGTTCTTCATAAAAATCAACGGCCAGTTCGGAGAATTTTTCGCCACGGAATTTGTGTTCAAGTTTCTTTTTGTTGCGGGTTATCTGTTTTGTAAGAACATCCACAACTGCTTCAAGGGAATCAAGTCTGTCGGAGGTGGTTTTTTCTGCTCTGAAGAACATTCCGCCGGCTGTGATGGTTGCCTCAACCGTTTCTCTTCCGTTTTGGTTTGTCACGGTAACGGTGGCTTTCGCATCTTCACCGAAAAAGCGGTCGAGCTTTGCAAATTTTTTCTCGCAGCGTTCACGGAAAGAATCGCGGACAGAAGTGTTTTTCGAAATGATGCTGATGTTCATATATTTACCCCCTTTTTGGTTGACACTTCGGGAAGGTTTTATCTTCCTTCTGTAATTTAATTATAACATCTGAAAAGGCTTGTTTCTATTGTTTATTTTTACGGAAATGTTAACGTTTTATTATGCTTTTCAGAGAAATTAAATCCTCCATATTGACCTTTTTACCTTTTAATGGTAAAATATAAATGTTGTGTGAAACAAAAATCCCGTTTTCGTTAAAGAAAACGGGATTTTCTTTTTTATAAATCAAGGTTTTTTAACAATTTTTCCGCCGGCGACTACCCAAAGGGGTGTTTCATAAACGGAAAGCGGGTCGCCTTTGAAAACTGCAAGATCCGCATCTCTTCCCGGAGCTATTGAACCGATTTTATCCGAAAGACCGAGGATCTCTGCCGGAACGGAAGTTATGGCGCGTATCGCATCATCGTGATCCATTCCCGCTCTTACTGCAATTCCCGCGGAAAGCGGCAGATACTGTATCGGAACTTCCGGGTGGTCGGTACAGATTGCAACTTTGACTCCCGCTTTTTTAAGAACTGCGGCATTTTCGTCCCTTTCGTTGGAAAGTTCAGGCTTTGTTCTGGTGCAAATAAGAGGACCGACAACCGCCCTTGCTTTTTCTTCCGCAAGCTTTTTCGCGTTAAGATGGCCTTCGGTGCAGTGAATGAGCACAAGGTCAAGGTCATATTCTTTTGCAAGACGGATTGCTGTAAAAATATCGTCGGAACGATGAGCATGAAAATGGGACTGGATGCTTCCGTCAATAACGTCAACAAGAGCTTCGCTTTTGATATCAATTTCCGGTTCGTCCGTATCCTCATCTTCCTCCGCCGCAAGAATATCACGCTGATATCTTTGGGCTTTTTTAAGCTGTTCGCGGATAATTGCCGCTGTCGCCATTCTGGTGGAAGGGGTTTCGTCCTTGCTGTGATAGGTGTTTTTCGGATTTTCGCCAAGAGCAAATTTCATTGCCGCCGGGGCTTTTATGACCATATCATCAACTCTGTCACCATAAGTTTTTATGGCAACCATCTGCCCTGCAACAGGGTTTGCGCTTCCCGGACCGGTAACGACCGCAGTGACACCTGCATCAAGTGCTTCCTTAAAGCCTCTGTCAGCGGGGTTTATGGCATCGAGAGCGCGAAGATGGGGCGTTGCCGGATCGGTATCTTCGTTTCCGTCATCACCTTCAAAACTGAGCCCGTCTTCCCACATTCCAAGGTGGCAATGGGCATCGATAAACCCGGGATAAACCGTAAGACCGGAAAGGTCATATTTTTCATCGTCATTGGGGCAAAACGCCATCGGGCCAACGTCAATAATTCGTCCGTCCTTGATAAGCACATATCCGTTTTTTATAAAATCCGAGCAGGCAGTGAAAATTCCCGCATTATAAAAAAGCATAAGTTTTTACCCCTTTTAATAAATTTCCTCAATAAACGCAAAGCGGGAGAAATTCTCCCGCCAAATTTTTTTACTGTGGCTTGCGGCGGTTTTGGGCGGTCCTTCTGTTTCCGTCCGTTTTTTTCATTCCGCTAAGCTTTTCGTCGCTGGTCTGTTTGAATTTGCTGAGCATATCTTCGAAAGAAAGGCTTTCCTGCTGTCTTGGATGGAATTCAAAAGAATCTGCTCCGCGGGAAACCTTTGCGGGCTCTCTTTCTCTTCTTGTATAGCGGCGTTCTTCCCTTTTTTCCGGTTCCTCCGCTTGTTTCATTGAAAGACCGATTTTGCCTTCAGGGCTAACGGAAATTACTTTTACTTTAACTTCCTGTCCCATTTTTACAAACTCTTTAAGGTCTTTCACATAATTTCTTGCAACTTCGGAAATATGTACCATTCCGGTGGTTTCACCAATATCAACAAAAACGCCGAAATTGGTAATTCCGGATACTTTGCCTTCGACAATAGCTCCTACTTCAACGTCCATTTTTAAAAAATTGTCCCCCTCAAAAAAATGATAAACTCAGTCTGTTCCGGAAACATCGATGTAAAAATGTTCTTCGGGATAGGCATAACCAAGTTTTTCTCTTGCTTGTTCCTCGATAAATTCATCTGTTCCGTAACTGTCAAGCGTCTTCTGGAGCTCCTCATTTCTGATAAGCGATTCGGTATATTGCTGACGAAGATCATCAAGTTCATTTTTCTTGTGATTAATGCTTGACTGCATCGATATCAGAGATATGAGAAGATACACCGCGAATGCAATAGCTGCAATCTTGAGGAAAAACCCCTTTTTCGGTTTTTTCTGTTCCGCTGCTTTCAATTTTTTCGGGCTCCTTTCCGGCTTTTTCTCCGCAAAACGAAAAAGCCTTTGATACATTTAGACATAATATATTATATACCAATCCGCTCTTGCTTTTCAATAGTATTTTCTGTCCCATTATGGCTTTTTTACAAAATATTTTCGCCTTTGTCATGCGTTTTTTTGCTGCTTTAAGACTTTTTCGGAATATTATAAGCATCGGACTCAAAAATCTTTTTAAAAAGCGTCGAAGACTTTTTGCAAAAAACACCGCTGCTTTTCCCATTGTAAAATGCCACGCCAGAAAACCCAGCGCTGCGCCCAGAAAGATATAGAATCTCGGCATTCCGAAATTTTCATTCAGTAAAAAAGAAAAAGTCAGAAAGCCTGCCCAAAGGCAGTATATAAAATCGCTTGCGATGAAAAGCCGTTTTCCGAAATGAATAACCGTCCTTACCATCCTTACAGCATCGTAACACCCGCTTAAAACAATACCCAGATAGAGCGATTTTATAAAAAGCTCCCATTGGTATCCCATTATATCCGTTGTATAGATCATTTGAATATCCTCGCAAAAATGCCGGCTTTTCGCGAAAGCGCATTTGAATATGTAACCGAATCGATTTCTCCTTCCACTTTGAGATTCCCTGTTTCGGCAGAAAAACTTACTATTTTAAGATTTTTTCCGCCGATAGTAAAAGCTGTTCCATCAAGCATCGCCAGAATTTTTGTTTCATCAAAGCCTTCAACATCTGCAATTCCCGTTGCGGTAAGTATCTTTCTTTTTTCAATCGAAAGGCTGTGTTCTCTTTCCGGCTGTCCGTTCTTCTGCATTCGATTTCTCCCCTTTCGTAAAAATTTATGTTTATAAAAATAAAAAAATTCCGGAATAATCCGGAATTTTTACAGTTATCTGTCGCAGTCCTGGGTTTTTCTTTGGGCAGCATTCTGTTTGCTCATGGGGGTTCTTACGTTGCTGACTTCGTTCGAAGTTTTGTTTTTGCCGCCGCAGTTTTTGCAGTTTTTGTTATTGGTGTTTTCTCTTGCGTAATTTTCAGGCATGGCATTTTCTCCGTTCAAAACAAATTTTCGGAAGAATCAATCCTCCGAAAATATTTTTTGCAAAATCCCCCGGATTATTCGGATTTCTTTCAAATCACAAACGAATAAATATTCATGTTGATAAAAAACTTTTTAAATGGTAAAATAATCTTACAGACATTGAAAGGCGGCGTTTTTATTTTGCTCGAAATTTCGGAAAAGAAAATTGAAGGAAACACACTTAACGGACTTTCCCTTGCGTTCATCGGAGATGCGGTTTATGAAATAATGGTGCGCGAGCATCTTCTTGAGCACGGCTCTCTTCAGGTAAAAAAACTTCATACCATGGCGGTGGAAATGGTAAGGGCAAGTTTTCAGGCGGACGTTTTCGATTTTCTTGAACCTATCGTCTCCGAAGAGGAAAAAGGCATTCTTCATCGCGGAAGAAACGCCAGCGCCACCCATATTCCCAAAGGCGCCAACGCCATTGAATACCGCAAAGCAACCGGTGTTGAAGCGCTTTTCGGCTGGCTTTATCTTGAACATAAAAGTGAAAGAATACGTGAACTTTTCAAAATGATACTTGAACATTCCCAAAAGGAGGTCAGTAATTGAAAAAGGAAAACGCCCTTGAGTTTTTAAAAGACATCGGCGCGGACATAGTTGGTTCCATTATTTTTGCCGTAGGTGTAACGGTTTTTACAACCCCTAACGAAATTGCTCCCGGCGGAGTTACCGGTATTGCAACGGTCCTCCATTCCGTAACAGGAATGCAGATGGGCACTCTCACTTTTCTTCTTAACATTCCGCTTGTTCTCCTCGGGCTTTTTGTTATCGGAAAACGCTTTACGATAAGCACCTTCCGCACCCTTTTTATTCTTTCTTTAATTACGAATATCCTTGAAGGAATCCTTCCCGTTTATACAGAAAACGTTCTTGTTGCTTCGCTTTTCGGCGGTGCGGCAATCGGAATAGGAATGGGAATAATATTTCTGCGCGGTTCCACAACCGGCGGAACGGATATTCTCGGACGCGTCCTTCTCCGATATTTCCAGCACATCCCCCTTGGAAAAATTCTTCTTGCAATAGATTTTATCATCGTTGCTTTTGCCGGTTTTTATTACGAAACACTCAATGCGGCACTTTATGCTCTTGTTTCCGTTTATGTGACCGAAAGAGCAATGGACAGCGTTCTTTACGGTTTTAACGAAACCCGAATCGCCTATGTTGTTACCGAACACCCGGTTGAAGTTGCCCAAAGGGTAATGGAAGAAACCGACCGCGGAGTTACTTATCTCAACGGCGAAGGCGGATATCAGCGTGACAAAAAGCTGGTAATCATGTGCGCAATGCCAAGCAGACAGTTTGCGAAATTCAAACGCATCGTGCTCGAAGTTGACCACACCGCTTTCATTATGGTAGCCCCCGCAAGCAACGTCATCGGCGAAGGCTTTAAAGAAACTTTTGAATAAACCAAAGCGAAAACCGGGCAAAAATGCCCGGTTTTTATTCTTATAAAGAATATTTTCGCCGCAATCCTTGACTTTCTCCATCTGCAATTTTACAATTGAATTAAACAACAAAACATAAAAGGAGGTTCGTTTTTATGAAAAAACTTTTGTCCGTGCTCATGGTGCTTGTCTTGATTTTTTCCGCGTGCTCAAAACCGGAAGAACCGATTGTTGAACTGCCGGAAAACGGCGAACCTTCTGAAGATATTTTTTCTGAATCGGAAAAAGAATTTTCCATCGATGATATGGATACTTCGGAATATGACGAAGTTAAAGACTATGGATTTATGTATGTTCTTACAAAAACGGAGGGAACGAGGGAATACCTTCTTTGGGAAAATGAAACCGTTTTTCTTGGTGAAGAACCCAACGAACATATATGGCTTCTTTCCAAAAACGGCGAGTTTTTGAATGAAGAACCTTTCCAGAGCAGCGTTTATCCTTTTGAAGGTAATCCCGGACAATGGTGGGTTTATGGAATCCGCGACGGAGTTCTTTATCCTTTCTATATTAACGAAAACACCGGAGATTTTACCGTCGAAGAACCCTGGGGACCAATGCCACAGGAATATTTCGGATATGAAATATATGAATATTACTGGTCAAATCATTCTCCATTTTACGGCGTAAAATCACCGGACGGAAGTTCTTTTGCCGAACCTGTTTACAGCAGAATACAAATTCCTTTCGAAGACCGCATCGTTTTATCCAAAGGCAATCAGCAAATCCTCGGTCTATGGGTCACCGAAATTCTTACCCCCGAAAAAGAAGTGCTTTCCGATTGCTTCAATTATATCAATTTCAACGTTTATGAAGACGGAAGTTATTTTGCCATAGCCTTCTGCGGCGGCAACGGAGTAGACGGCCATACCCAAACCTATGACAAAGAAGGAAATCCCATGCCTGACGGCTGGTGGTTTGTTGATAAAGACGGAAACATCGTAAGCGACCGTTATGAATATATTTGTGTAAACGAGGAATGGCACCATGATTCCGAATCAAAAGAAGATATTATTATTGCCGTAACGGAAGAAGGAGAAGAAATCTCCTTCCCGGTGGAAAAAATATTGATAAAAGAATAATTTTTAAGCAAAAACCGGGCAAAAATGCCCGGTTTTTTATGTTTTTCCCGCAAGGGAAAGCAGTTGTCCTCGGTTCCGGTCATAAGCGCAAAAAAATCGCATAAATAAGGCAAAATTTACATTTTTGGTACTTGACATTTGTTATTTATGCTGATATAATATTTCATGCCGCATGCCAAAGGCTCTAAAAGTGCGTCCTTTTTTAGGGAACGCCGCCTCAAGTCAGCGAGTCTATTGAAAAGAAGGAATATCATGTACGCAGTAATCGAAACCGGCGGTAAACAGTATCGTGTAGAACTTAACGATACTATCTTTGTCGAAAAACTTGAAGCCAACGAAGGCGAAGAAATCACCCTTGATAAGGTTCTTGTTCTCGGCGGCGAATCCCTCAAAGTAGGTGCTCCCTATGTTGAAGGCGCAAAAGTTGTCGCAGAAGTCGTTAAAAACGGCAAAGGCAAGAAAATCAATGTTTTCACCTATCGCACCAAAAAAGGCAGCAAACGCGCTCTCGGTCATCGTCAGCCCTATACCAAGCTTCTTGTTAAAGCTATCGAAGGCTAATTAACGATGATCCGCGCTGAATTCTTTTATAAGAAAGGCGAACCCAAGCGTTTCGCAGTAAGCGGACACGCAGGTTATGCCGAAAGCGGAAAAGACATTGTCTGTGCTTCGGTAAGTTCGGCCGTTCAAATGGCCATTAACGGAATTACAGAAGTTGTTAAAACAAACTGCGAAGTCAATGTTTACGAAGATTGCATCGAATGCATCCTTCCCCCTAATCCGAGACCTGCGGCAACGCATTTTGTTTCGGCATTAAGACTTCATTTAAAACTTCTTTCCGAGGATTTTCCGAACACTATCAACCTTATAATTACGGAGGTATAATAACATGCTTAGACTCAGTATGCAGTTCTTCGCCCATAAAAAAGGTATGGGCTCCACTAAAAACGGCCGTGATTCCGAATCCAAACGCCTTGGCCCGAAGAGAGCCGACGGTCAGTTTGTTCTTGCAGGCAACATCCTTGTAAGACAGCGCGGAACTCACTTCCATCCCGGTAACAACGTTGGCAAAGGTTCCGACGATACCCTCTTCGCTCTCACTGACGGCGTTGTAAGATTCGAACGCTTCGGTGCAGACCGCAAAAAGGTAAGCGTATATCCTGTCGAGCAGTAATCTGCCCGCGTTGAAAAAAGGGACGGTATTCCGTCCCTTTTTAAATTTCAAAAAAGGCTCCCCAGAGGGGGAGCTGTCTGCGAAGCAGACTGAGGAGGGATAATCCCCGATAAATCTCCGCCTGCGCTTCGCGTTCTTAAAAATCCCTCTTCCGTCATTTCCTTCGGAAATGCCACCTTCCCCTCCGGGAAGGCTGTTTAAAAAGGAGGTTTTCCCCATGATAATCAGAAAAGCCGAATTTGAAGACGCCGCGCTTCTTTCAGAAGTTCGAAAACTCCAGCTTATCGACGAAGGCATTGCGCCCGATTGCGATATTGATACGGAACTTGATACGTTTTTTAAAAAATGGCTTGTTTCAAAAGATTTTCTCCAGCTTATTGCGGAAGAAAACGGAAAGCTCCTTTCAACCGCGGCAATCGTTTATTACGATCTGCCGCCATCTTTCACGAATAAAATCGGTGTCCGCGGTTATGTTACTAATGTATATACAGCACCGGAACACCGCAGAAAAGGTCTTTCAAAAATGCTTCTTGAAAAGCTTCTTGAAGACGCAAGATCCAGGGGAATTAAAAAAATCTGGCTCGGTGCTTCAAAACTTGGAAGACCGCTTTACGAAAAACTTGGCTTCATACAGCAGGAGAGCTATATGGAGCTTACACTTAAAGATAAATCGGAGGTATAAAGATGTTTGTCGATACCGCGAAAATCAGAATCAAGGCCGGTGACGGCGGCAACGGTGCTTGCACTTTTCACCGCGAAAAGTATGTAAACGCCGGCGGTCCCGACGGCGGTGACGGCGGCAAAGGCGGAAACGTTGTTTTTGTCGGCGACACCAACATTAACAGCCTTATTGATTTCAAATACAGAAAACGCTATATTGCCGAAAACGGCAAAAATGGTTCCGGAAGCAACATGACCGGAAAATCCGCGCCGGATCTTGTTATCAAAGTTCCGGTAGGAACCCTTATCCGCGAAGCGGGAACCGGAAGGATCCTTGCGGATATTTCCGATAAAGAACCCCATATTGTTGCAAAAGGCGGAAAAGGCGGCTGGGGCAACCAGCATTTTGCTTCCGCAACCCGCCAGATCCCCAAATTTGCAAAACCCGGATTCCCCGGTGAAGAATTTGAAGTTACCCTTGAACTCAAACTTCTTGCGGACGTAGGCCTTGTGGGCTTCCCCAATGTCGGAAAATCCACCCTTATTTCCGTTGTTTCCGCCGCAAAACCGGAAATTGCAAACTACCCTTTCACAACCCTTACCCCTGTTCTCGGCGTTGTAAAAATGGACGCAGGCAACTCCTTTGTTATGGCTGATATCCCCGGACTTATCGAAGGTGCTTCCGAAGGTGTTGGCCTTGGCCATGATTTCCTTCGCCATGTTGAACGCTGCCGTCTTATTCTTCATATCGTTGATATTTCCGCAACCGACGGCCGCGACCCCATTGACGATTACAAGCAGATCAACTACGAACTTGAAAAATTCAACCCCGAACTTGCAAAACGCCCGCAGATTGTTGCACTCAACAAAGCTGACGCTTCCATCGAGGAAATGATCGAGGAATTCAACGAATTTGCCGAAGAAAACGGTTTTAAAACCTATCTTATTTCTGCGGCAACCGGAGAGGGCGTTAAGGAACTTATCAATGCCGTTGCGGCAGAACTTGCAAAACTTCCGCCCATCGTAAGATATGAAGCCGAAGAACTTACCAGAGAAGAGATCACTTCCAAACAGGAATTCAAAATTCACATCGAAGACGGAATTTATGTTGTTGAAGCTCCCTGGCTCATGCACGCTCTCGGTTACGTTGATCTTGATGACTATGAATCTCTCCAGTATTTCCAGAGGGTTCTCCGCCTTTCCGGAATCATCGATGAGCTTGAAAGAATGGGCATCAACGAAGGCGATACAGTAAGCATTCTCGATATCGAGTTCGATTATATGAGATGATTTTGCATTTTTCACAGAATGCAGAAAAAACCTCCCGAAATTTTCGGGAGGTTTTTTATTTTTCTTTTAAATTTATGCAACAAAATCCCCTTTTTTTGACACTATATAATTAAAGTGATAAAAGGAGTTGATTTGATGAAAAAATTTTTGATGATTGCACTTGCTCTTGTTCTTGCGTTTGCGCTTTGCGCCTGCGGAAACGAGCCATCGGAGCCACAGAAACCCGAAAGTCCCGCTGAAACGCCTTCCGAACCGGAAGTTCCGGAAGAACCCGAAGTAATTCCGGAAGAACCTTCCGAACCGAAAAAAACTCCGGAAGAAATTGCCGAAAACTGCGGATACATGACTTTCGAAGAAATAACCGCTGCCGGATATTATCCGGACTGGATGCAGCCGCATACCATTATAATCTATGATGAAAACGGTGTTCCGGAAATTACCGAAGGCGCCGAACTTACCCCGGAAGACCTTGTTGACAGACCGGAATTTGATGTAATGCCTTTTATCCAGTTTTCCGAAGAAATGAAAATTGAACCCAACACAAAAGCAGAATATGACCTTCATGGATTTATCCAGAACATTTATCATCTTTGGCCGGACGGAAATTATAACCTTGACTATCCGCCGGAAGAAGGCTGAAAAAAAGCGCACCGCAAGCGGTGCGTTTTTTTTATTTTATTTAATCTTTTTTTCCGCCGCAGTAACGGTGTTCTGCATAAGCATTGCAACGGTCATGGGACCGACTCCGCCGGGAACGGGAGTGATGAAGCTTGCCTTCGGCTCGACATTTTCAAAATCAACATCGCCGCAAAGTTTTCCGTTTTCGTCGCGGTTGATGCCGACGTCGATAACGACCGCACCTTCTTTTACCATATCTGCGGTTACGAATTTCGGTCTTCCGACAGCGGCAACAAGAATATCCGCGGTGCGGGTTTCTTCCGCAAGGTTCGGAGTTTTGCTGTGGCAGATTTCAACCGTTCCGTTTTCATGGAGAAGCATCATCGCCATGGGCTTTCCTACAATATCACTTCTTCCGATAACAACGCATTTTTTGCCCGCCGGAGAAATCCCGTAGCGGTGCAGAAGTTCCATAACACCTGCGGGAGTGCAGGGCAAAAAGCGGTAATCTCCGCGCATAATATGTCCCACGTTTTCCGGATGGAAAGCGTCAACGTCCTTTTCTGCCGGAATGCAGGCAAGGGCTCTTTCGCCGTCAAGACCTTTCGGAAGAGGCATCTGGACAAGGATTCCGTCAATATCGACTCTTGCGGCATAGGAATTTATGATATATTCGAGCATTTCCTGGGTGATATCCGCTGCAAGAGTTACAACTTCGCTTGCAACGCCGATTTCTTCACAGGCTTTTGCCTTGTTGCGGACATAAACTTTTGAAGCGGGGTCTTCGCCCACAAGAATTACCGCAAGGGCGGGTCTTCTTTTTGTTTCGGCGACCATTTTTTCAATTTTTTCTTTAAGTTCCCCGCGGACTTCCGCCGCAATTTTCTTTCCGTCAATTATCGTTGCCATCTTCGTTTTCCCCCGTTTCTTCTTTTTCTGCGGAAGTTTTTTCGCAGTTATTTTTATAATCCCATCTTCCGGCGGCAACAAGCTTTCCTTTTTCGGTTTCGGAAAAAATTCCGAGCCATTCCGGTCTTAATTCAGACTTAAGGAATTTCATTGCAACTCCGAAAGCGCAGACCGCAAAGATGAACATCAAAGCGCCGAGAAGCTGGGAAATTCTGAAAGGACCTATCATAAGGCTGTCGGTACGAAGACCTTCGATAATCATTCTTCCGAAACCGTTCCAACCAAGATAGAAAAGAAGCATCTGGCCGTCGAACTTCCGCTTTTTCATAACGTAACAGAAAACAAGAAGTCCGATTGCGCACCAGAGAGATTCATAGAAAAAGGTCGGGTGGACCGGAACGCTCGGATCCATAACAGCGCCCATAACTTCTTCCGAATGTCTTTCAATATAGGCTGCGATTTTCGGGCTTGTCATTCCCCAGGGAAGAGTTGTGTTTGAACCGAAAGCCTCGCTGTTGACAAAGTTGCCCCAACGGCCTATTCCCTGGCCGATAAGCACGGCACCGCCGGCAACATCAAGGAAAGCAAGCGTGTTCTGTCCCCGGAGCTTGCAGCCGATTATAAGGCCGATTATTCCGCCGATTATTCCGCCGTAAAAACCAAGTCCGCCGCCGCGGATGTTAAAAATTTCCATAAGGTTATCCTTATACATATCCCACTGGAAGGCAACGTAATAAAGCCTTGCGCCGATTATTCCGAAGATCATTGCGAAGAAAACAACGTCTATCGCCCTGTCCGGATCGACTCCGAATTTCGGAAAATTTTTAAAGCAGAAAACAAGCGCAAGCATAAAACCGGTTGCGATAAGGATCGCGTACCAATAAATATCTATTGAACCGATTGAAAAAGCAACACGGTTTACTTCAAACTGAAGTCCAAGACCGGGAAAACTGATTAAATCTGTCATAAATTATGCCTCCTTTGCGTCAGGGTTTTACTACGGAAAGGGCGGAATTTTCCGCACAATAGGTGGATTTTACGCGTTCGATTACGCTTTCCGGAGTTGCATTCGCGGCAATTTCCAAAAGTTCATACATATCCACTCCCGGGAAATGGCAGTTGAAAAGAGTTGTTGCAACGCCGGTTACCCTTTCGGAAGAACGGAGATAATGTCCGTAAACGGATCTTTGAGCACACGCAAAAACATCTTCGGGAATTCCGTGCTCAATAAGATGCTCAAATTCTTTCTTAAGGCGGTCATAAACCTTTTCCGGTTCGCGGCTTTCGCCGGAAAGGAAAATCGAAATATGATCTCTTCCGCAGAAAACTTCGCTTCCGAAGGTCGCATTGATGGTTCCTTCGTCATAAAGTTCGCGGTAAACCTTCGTGTAATCATCGCAAAGCGCTCCGACAAAAATTTCGTCAAGAATGCTTCCGCGGAAGTTGTCCGCTTCGGTTCCGGTTTTTCCCTTAAAACCAATGTTGAACATCGGAACGGAAACCGGAAGATGCTGTTCAACGTAATTTTGGACAACTTCATCCGGTTCATCGCAAACTGCCCGCTCAAGATAAAAATCATCGGCAGGTTTGAGCACCTTATCCGCCGCTTTGAGCACCGAATCCATATCGAAATTTCCCGCAACGGTAAGAACCATGTTATGAAGATTATAAAAAGTGTTATAACAATCGTAAAGCAGGTCGGAAGTTATTTCCGCAATGGATTCAACCGTTCCCGCAATATCGATTTTTACCGGGTTTTTGTGGTAAAGCGCACCGAGAAGATTGAAGAGAACTCTCCAGTCTGCGGAATCGTCATACATTCTGATTTCCTGGCCGATTATACCCTGCTCTTTTGCAACGGTTTCCGGTGTGAAATATGGGTGAGTAACAAAATCCAGAAGGATCTCAATGCTCTCATCAAAATTATCGGAACAGGCAAAAAGATATGCGGTTCTGTCAAAAGCGGTGAAAGCGTTTGCGTTTGCGCCGGTTTTTGCGTAACGTTCAAAAGCGGAACATTCCTCGCTTTCAAAAAGCTTGTGTTCAAGATAATGGGCAATTCCTTCCGGAAGTTTTCTGAACTCGCCGTTTTCAGCTGTTTTTATGCAGGTATCGATCGAACCATAAGCGGTTCCGAACATTGCATAAGCGGTTGAAAAACCTTTCATAGGCGCCATAAGAATGGTAAGGCCGCTGGGGTGCTCAACCTTATAGTAGCAATCTCCAAGGCGTTTGCTTTCGATTTTTTTCATTTCAAGGCTCATTCGTTTTCGCCTCCTTTAAGAAAGAAAACAGCAGCAAGTTTTGCTTTTTCCGCAGCTTTCATAACTTCCTCTTTTGTAACGGCTTCAATTGCTTTTTTATCCTCTTCCGGAGTTACAATGTTTTCTTCAACGATTCCGCTCATATACCAGCCTTCAACGGAATAAAGGGTATCGCCGACAGAACCGAGGCTGTTAAGGATCGCGCCCTTTGTATCTGCAAATTCCTCATCGGTAAATTCGCCTTTTGCAACAAGTTCAAGCTGATTGATTATTTCTTTCTGTGCTTTTTCGCGGTTTTCAAATTCGATTCCGCAATCCACTATCATAATTCCGCTTCCGCGTTCAAAATGGGAATCCGCATAATAGCAAAGGCTCATTTTTTCGCGGACGTTCATAAAGAGCTTTGAAAAAGCGGTTCCGCCGTAAAGTGCGGAAAGAACTCTTGCGGCGTTCTTTTCCTTTTCGGTTTTCGGTGCGCCCATACGGAAAACCATAACAAGTTTTCCCTGGACTATATCCATGGATTCTTCCGCTTCTTTAAAAGGAGAATAATCGATTATTTCAAAAGGCTCGGAAGAAAGGGGTTCCCTTTCAAGGGCGGAAATTCTTTCTTCAAAAACTTTTTCCGCAACTTCCGGACAGCCGGGACCCGCAAAGAAAACTTCGATCCTTGAAGTTTTAACAAGGTTTTTCCAGGCTTCCGCAAGGCTGTCCGCAGTGATAGCCTTTGCGTCCTCAACGTAACCGTAGCGTTTTACGCCGAAAGGTTCGTTTTCAAAAACAAGACCAAGGGCTTTTCCGATAGCATAGACCCTTTTATCGTTAAGGTCGCTTTCGATAGTATCTATGAGAAATTCTCTTTCTAGCTCAAGGTCGATTTCCGGAAAATGGCCATTTTCATCAAAATTCGGTTCAAAAACAAGGTCGGAAAGAAGTTTTGCGGCGGTTTCCGTCATGTTTTCGCCGCCAATTGCAAAACGGTCATCGGTAAACTGAATGGAAACTTCGATTATCTGTTTGTCGGAATGTTTTGCAACGTCCGCATCAAGAATTGCGCCATACATTTCCGCAAGTTTTTGATTAAGCTTTGTGAAATCCGGACAGCTTCTGCAGCCTTTTCTTAAAACAAAAGGCACAAGAGCATTGACCGTCGCGGTTTCTTTTTTAATAGGTGTGACAAGGCAAAGGCTGATCCTGTCGGATTTGAATTTCGGTTCGGTGACCGAATTCATAAAAGCACCGTTCCCGATTTTTTTTCTTATAAGTTTTCCCTGCATTCTGTTCTCCTTTATTTCATGTGGATATCCATCTGGCTGTAAGGAATTTCTATTCCGTTTTTATCAAAAGCAAGTTTTATGTTTTCATTAAGACGGCAGCGAAGGGTTTCATAGCTGTCCCATTTTACGTAAACCTTGCAAACTATATCAATGCTGCTTGGTCCGAGCGCGGTGACCATTATGAAAACATCTTTTTCCTTTTCAACAAGGGGTTCCGCTTCAACAACTTCGCGGATTATCTTTTTCGCCTTTTCAAAATCTTCGCCGTAACCTATGGAATATACCGAATCGAGTCGGCGAAGCCCGATTTTGCTGAAATTTATAAGGGTATCCGCGGCAACAATGCTGTTCGGGATTATGATTTCCTTATTATCCGCAGTGAAAAGATGAGTGTGGATAAGCCCGACTTCGGAAACAAATCCGGAAACGCCTTCTTCCGGAATTTCAACAAAATCCCCGGCATTGAAAGGTTTTGAAAAAAGAATTGTGATTCCGCTTGCAAAAAGCGCAATAATATCCTTTATCGCAAGGGAAAAAGCAAGGGTAAATACGCTGAAAATTGCAAGAACGGAAGTTACCGGGATTCCAAGGACATTTGCCGCAGTAAGAATTACGATGAAATAAAGCAAAAAGGCAACTATTCCGTGAATGAATTTTGTGGCACCTGCGGCAAGTTCGCTTTTTTCAACGTAGCGCATTATTATTTTAAGCACCCAGCGCACCAGAATTGCGCCGACCACAACGGTTATAAGCGCCAAAAGCACTTTTTCGCCGTATTTTGTGATTATTTCGGAAGGTTCCATTTTTTCAAGGGTATCGAGAAAAGCATCAAGATTTTCCGTTCCCGCGGAACTTTCGGAAGATGCAATGGCAGCTTCTTCCGCCGTCAGTAAAATTCGTTTCAAATTTGTTCCTCCTTCAAAAGCCTCCCTTGTCAAAGGGAGGTGTCAGCCGAAGGCTGACGGAGGGATTCCTTCACAAATTCATCGATGAATCTGCAGATTCCCTCAAAATTATGATTTATCTCACCGTTTGGAATTCTCATAACGGTTAAATCACGTTTTTCAATTTTTTCGGTTCGGATTTTGTCTTTCAAAAGTCCGTCCTTTGTATGATGCTGGCTTCCGTCAAGTTCAATTACAAGCCTTGCCTTGTGACAGTAAAAATCCGCTATGTAATTATCAATAACTTTTTGGCGGAGAAACCGTTCCGGATAAATTTTCAGAAAATCATACCAAAGATGTTTTTCCTCTCTGGTCATGTTTTTCCTTAATTCCTTTGCATTATCCGTAAGCTTTGGATTATGCCGGTAATTCATTTATGAATCCCTCCACCGCTTCGCGGTCCCCCTCCCTTTGACAAGGGAGGCTTTTTTATTATTCCTTTTTAAGCTTTGCAAAATTCGCCATAAGTTTTTTTGTGCCGACTTTTTCAAAAGCGATTTCCAAAAGGGTATCTCCGCTCATAGGTTTTGCGGAAACTACCATTCCCTTTCCGAAAACTTTATGTATAACCGTATCTCCTGCACGGTAATTTGTTCCTTCGGCTTTTGGAGCTTCGGTAAAAGTTTTTTCAATATGAACTTTTCCGGCGGAATCTTCCTCAAAATGATAGCTTATGGATTTTCTTCTGCTTTCGCTTTCGTCGAAGAAATCCTTATATTCTTCCGGAATTTCTTCCGCAAAGCGGGAAAGGCGGTTGTGGCTTGTCTGACCAAAAATCATTCGGCTTGCGGCGGCAGTCAAATAAAGATTTTTCTTTGCCCTTGTGATTCCGACATAGGCAAGGCGGCGTTCCTCTTCCATTTCGGTCATATCATAGATCGCCTGCATTCCGGGGAAAACACCTTCCTCCGCGCCGATTATAAAGACATTTTCAAATTCAAGACCTTTTGCGGAATGGAGAGTCATCATCAGAACGGAATCGCTTTCCTCAAGCCTGTCGAGGTCGGTATAAAGCGCAACCTCTTCGAGAAAACCGGAAAGTTCCGCGTTTTCCGCCGCATCCTGATATTTCATCATATTCGTTTTAAGTTCGCCGATGTTCTCAAGGCGAGTTTCGCCTTCCAATCCCTGAGCACGGAGCATTTCGGTGTATCCGGTTTTTTCGCAAAGAGCATCAAAAAACTCTTCCGCATCAAAATCTTCCGCAATTTCCGAAAGTTCTTTTATCATATCGGTGAAGCCTTTGAGCACGGCACTGCGTTTCATAAGGTCGATATATTCGTCCGCGTGCTCAAAAACCTCGAAAAGACTGAGTCCTGTAACGTCGGAGATATGCTCGGCGGCGGCAAGGGTCGTTGCGCCAATTCCGCGCTTCGGTTCGTTTATGATTCGCTCGAGGCGGAGGTTATCCGCAGGGTTCGCTATTACGGACATATATGCAAGCATGTCCTTGATTTCCTTGCGTTCATAAAAGCGAAGTCCGCCGATGATTTTATAGGGAACTCCCGCTCTCATAAAAGTTCGCTCAAGGCTTGCGGATTGGGCATGCATTCTGTAAAGAACGGCAAAATCGCTGTAATTTGCGCCTTTCGAAATTCCGTCAAGGACTTTATCCGCAATAAATTCCGCTTCTCTGTCCTCATCAACACAGCGGCGGATCGTAATTTTGCTTCCGTCGCCGTTCGAGGTCCAAAGATTCTTTCCTTTTCGCTCGGTGTTGTGCTCAATAACCCTGTTCGCGGCGGAAAGAATGTTCTGGGTGGAGCGATAGTTCTGTTCAAGGCGGACAACTTTTGCCCCCGGAAACTGGCGCTCGAAAGAAAGAATGTTTTCAATGGTCGCGCCGCGGAATTTGTAGATCGACTGGTCATCATCACCGACTACGCAGAGATTCTTGTTCTTCTGCGCAAGCATTGCGACCAGCATATACTGAACGTGGTTGGTGTCCTGATATTCGTCCACCATGATATATTGCCAGCGGTTCTGGTAATATTCAAGAACTTCCGGCTTTGTCCGGAAAAGGCGGACTGTTTCGCAAAGAAGATCATCAAAATCCAGTGCTCCCGCTTCGTGGAGTTCTTTCTGATATGCCGAATAGACTTTTGCGGTGACTTTCATTCTGTAATCGCCGTTTCTGTCCGCAAGGTCCGCCATATCCTGCGGATCTTCAAGGCGTTCCTTTGCGTGGCTTATGGCGCCGAGTAAAGGTTTCGGCGAAAACTGCTTTTCCTCCATATTGAGATTTTTAAGGCATTTTTTTATAACGCGAAGGCTGTCGTCGGTATCATAAATGGTAAAACTTTTCGGAAGGTCGATGGCTTCCGCATCCCGGCGCAAAATTCTTACGCACATGCTGTGGAAAGTTGAGGCAAAAACGTCCGCCGCTTCTGTTCCAAGCTTTGTTACAAGGCGGTTTTTAAGTTCATCCGCCGCTTTGTTTGTAAACGTTATGGTAAGAATGTTCCAGGGGCGGATCCCGCTTTCAATAAGTTTTGCAACCCTTGCGATAAGAACGGTTGTTTTTCCGCTTCCCGCTCCCGCAAGAACAAGAAGAGGACCTTCCTTATGGTTCACCGCCTCGATCTGACGCGGGTTAAGATTTTCGTATGAAAAAGCCATTGGTTTACCTCCGGTTATAATAAGCTAATTAAATATTATATTATATATTTATGAATTTTTCAACAACAGCAAAAAAAGAAAAGCCGCCGAAGGCGGCTTTTCGCTTTTATCATTCCCTGTCGAAAGAATATTTTGTATCCTCAAGTCCAAGTGCAATGATTTCCTCAACGATTTCTCCGGATTCAAGTTCATATTTCAAATCCACAAAAAGTGTTTTTCTGTCGTCGGAAACGGTTTTGTTATCAAAATCGTTCATCGTTTTTTCAACTCCGGAACCATCTTCCCATTTATTTATCGACCAGCTTTCGCTATCGACAATTTCGTTTTCGGAATTCACAAAAACCTCGAACATTGAAGTAACTCTTCCGTCGGAAGTTGTTTTCTGAAGAATCACCATATGGTATTCCGGATAAAATTCTTTTGCGAAGGAAAAATTATCCGGTGAAAACGCGGGAGTTTCTGCCGTTCTTTCCCATTTTATCGAACAGGCGGAGCTGAAAAACAGTTCAAGCGGATTTCCTTCGGAAAGATATCCGGAAATTTTATTATCGGTTCCTCTGTAGAATTCGGTTTTTACGGTAAAGCTGATTTCGCCTTTTTTGTTGATATAAATATCTCTTATTGCGCCTTCATAATATCTTTCTCCGGCTTTTATCGTAACTCCATCGGTTCTGAAATGGGTCATATATCCCCTTTTAAGTTTTTGTTCAGAAGATTTATGTTCCGGGAAAGCGGGAGAAATAATCTGTTCCTTTCCGAATTCATCAAAAGTTCTTTCTGCGCGCATTTCTATAAAAATGCTGTTTTCGTCTTCGCTTATGATAATTCTATCTGCGGAAATTCCGTTGTTTTTTATAAAACCTTTGCTTACAATTCCGTTTTCGGTCTGATAAATTTCGGATTTCAGCGAAGATTCAAACTTCTGGTTATATTTTTCATCAAAAGAAACGATTGCCTGCTTCTGAAGTTCCTTAACTTCCACCGAATATTCATTCGGACTTATAAAAACATGGCCCAATCCGTGAACTTTCAGATGATGTTCTTCGCTCATATTGAAAAGGACAAAAAATCCAAACCCGATAAAAATCGCCGCCAAAACCGCAATTCTGAAAGTTTTTCTTAAGTCAAGACGCCTTTTCTGCGGAAGGACTTCCGCAATTTCCCTTGCGTAATCTTTTGCGGAAACTTCGTGGATTTCAGAAACCGGCGTTTTTTTTCCTGGGCTTCAAGATAAATAGTCATGAGGCTTTCAAAAACTTCATCC
>JAGBAZ010000039.1 GCA_018110905.1 Oscillospiraceae bacterium | reverse complement strand
TTTACTACTTCCTCTCTTATCGCTATATCATATCTTTTCATTCCTTTTTTCCCTGACATAAAAATACCTCCTATGGTAGTATCTTAATTCTACCATAGGAGGTGCTTTTTTCATATTGTCCATTTTTACTGGACTTGTGCAAACGGGCGGTGCTTTTTTTATTTTTGCCTTCTCCTTGAGGAGAAGGTGTCAGCGAAGCTGACGGATGAGGTGTTGATTACTTTTCCGCTATTGATATTTCTTCCGATAGGTGATAAAATAAACTTGCTACACAATTCGAAAATTTAACGGATAGATGGTGTGTATTTTTATCTTTTGATAAAAATACATGCTCTGTTTTCGCATACCATTTATCCGTATCGAAAGAATTGTGTAGCAACAGTTGGAGCTATGTGTTTTTTGGTGCGTGGCTTCGGCTACGCACTTTTTTATTTTGCGGAGGTAGAAAAAATGAAAAAATTTCTGGCGATTTTGCTTGCGGCGATTACGGTTTTGAGTTTTGTCGGATGTGGAAACAGTACTGCAGAACTGGAGGAACTCCTTGTTTCGGAAAAATGGGTTTCCATGTATGATAATAGTTACCAAAAAGAATTTATTGATGATAATTCGGGATATTTTAAAACCTGGGGATCGGAAGGATATTTCAGTTGGAATGCAATTGATGAAACTACTTTCGAGTTAACTCTTGAAACTTTAGGAAATTCCTCCACAATAAAATATATAGTTTCAGAAATTAATGGTTTCATAACGTTTTCTACCGATGGTGATGTTTATTTGAGAGAAAGCGAATTCGATGCAGCGAGAGCAGTTTGGGATTTTCCGGATAATGTTGCAAGAGGAACAATAATTAGGAACGATGGAGAAAAAGAAATTTTAACACCTAATGAGTTAGGCGAGATATATGATAAAAATAAAGTAAAGTTTGATGACTTGTATTTTGGAGCAAAAGTAGAAGCTATTGGTACCATCATAAAAATTGAAGAAAATATGATTACAATAGGTGGGCATACTCATGATTGTTGGGAAGTTTATAACTGTTCTTCTGCAGATGTAAGAATGTTCGATATCGGCGATGTCGTAATTGCCACCGGAACAATAAGAGATGCATTTGTCGGAACAGTTGAACTGGTAGAAAAAACGACCATAGAGCATTATAACGGCTAAAAAACGGGCGACCGCAAGGCTCACCCCTACAAAATGATTATAAATATAAAAGAGCACCACCCGGCAGGGCGGTGCTTTTCTTTTATCGGGCGGATAATATCCGCCCCTACAGTTTCAAATCGGACAGGGTTTTTACACCATTCCGGAACGTCAAAGGCGTGCCATATCCCCTCAAGGGGAGGTGTTATAACCGGGAAACCGATGTAAAATGGAAACCGTTGCCGACTCCGAGCGGCAACGGTCGGGAATCGGAAACGTTGTTTTTTCGGTGGAGCGTTTTAGTCCCCTTTGATAAGGGGACAGCGTTTGCGGGAGCAAACTGCAGGGGATAGAAAGCGTTTCTTTGGCGGTCGTACCGCCGTTTCTTTGCGCTGTCAAAGAAATGGGGGTACATTATAAAGATAGAAAGAGCACCGCCCATCGGGCGGTGCTTCTTTTTTATCGGGCGGATAATATCCGCCCCTACAGTTTCTGAATGATTATTCTTCCTCTTTTTCTTTTTCAACCATGGTTTCTGCGCCAAGAAGAAATTTATCCGCAAAGGTGAGAAGATAGCCTTTTCCGGGTTCAAAATCCATTCCGGCAACATCGAGGTTTACGTTAAAATGGGGGATGTTGATGCACATTCCGCTCTGGGGTTCCGCAAAAACAAGGGTTCCTTCGCCGTAACGGACGAATTTCAGAAGGACTTCCATGGGTTCAAGGATTTTATAATGGGGGCAGGAAGGCCAATAATCGATATCGTCGATGTTTGCGTCGTACATTCCGTGGTCAATCATATCTTCAACAAGAAGAAAAACAGCGTTTTTGGTTGCGTCCGCGGTGATTCCGCGAACAATGTTCGGGTGCTTGTTATAAAGAATAAGAGTGCCCTCTTTGAGTTCATCAGAAGGTTTCATTTTGTTTTCTCCTTTCGGTGCTCAAAAAATCAATAGCGGAGCTTGATGGCAACCCAACCGCCGTGCTCAAGCCGTTTTTCGGTAACAAAACCGGCTTCGTGGCAAGCGTTTTCAACTTCGTCTGCGCGGGTATCAATAATTCCGGAAACGATGAGCACGCCGCCTTTGAGAAGGTAATTTTTAACGGTGCTCAAAAGGCGGATGATAACGTCCGCAACAATGTTTGCGGTAACGATTTCAAATTTTCCGTGAACTTTGTCGGTAAGGTCTCCGCAGACAAATTCGGTTTTGTCAGAAACTTCATTTATCTCTGCGTTTTCGTTTGCAACTTTTACCGCAACCGGGTCGATATCAACGCCGAGAGCGGAAGGTGCGCCGAGAAGAACTCCGCCGACGGAAAGAATTCCGCTTCCGGTGCCGACGTCAAGAATTCTTGTTTCGGGGGTAACAACCTCTTCAAGAAGTTCAAGGCAAAGGCGGGTGGTGTCATGGGTTCCGGTGCCGAAAGCCATGCCCGGGTCAAGGCGCATCTGAACGTCGTCACCGGAGGGAGTGTATTCTTCCCAGGAAGGTGTCACAACAATGCGTTTGCCGATTCTCTGTGTGTGGTAATACTGTTTCCAGTTGTTTGCCCAGTCCTCTTCGTTTACACCGACAATGGAAGTTTCATATTCGATTCCTTCCGCATCAAGGCGGGCTTTTATGAATTCAACACATTCAAGAGCGTCCTTTTCCTGCTTGATGTAAATGTGGATAAGGGAATGGGTGCGGTCGCGCTCAAGAAGTTCCTGCTCAATAAGGTCAACATGGGCGATGTTCCAGACAACGTTTTCAAGGTCGCTGTAATCTTCAACATAAATACCCATATCCGCAACAACGGTGCAAACGTCGCTTGCTCTTGCGGTATCTTCGGTTTTAACTTTTACGGTAAGCTCGTTCCAGGTTTCCATTTCAATCTCCCTTGAATGCGTCTTTTATTTTGTCGAAAAAGCTTTTGCGCTTTGCATAGTTTTTGTCGCTTGTAGAGGAATCAAAATCCCGGAGCATATCTTTCTGTTTTCCGGAAAGATTGGTGGGAACTTCGACGTTCACTCTTACATACTGGTCGCCGCGTCCGCGGTTGTTGACGTATTGAATTCCCTTGTTGCGAAGGCGGAAAGTTGTTCCGGGCTGGGTGCCTTCGGGAATGTTATAGGAAACTTTTCCGTCAATGGTGGGGACGGTTATTTCGTCGCCAAGGACAGCCTGGGCGTAAGTAACGGGAATATCCACCCAAACGTCAAAACCTTCGCGCTGGAAAATCGGGTCTTCCTTAACGGTAACGGTTACGTTAAGATCGCCTGCGGGGCCGCCGTTTGTGCCGTCATCGCCCATTCCGCGAACAACGAAAGTCTGGCCGTTGTCGATTCCTGCGGGAATATCAACGGAGATCTTTTTGTTGTGGCGAACTCTTCCCATTCCGTTGCAGGATTTGCAGGGATCGTTTATGATTTTTCCTTTTCCGCCGCAGCGAGAGCAGGCTTTAACGGTCTGAATAATACCGAAAGGACTGCGCTGCTGAACGCGGACCTGGCCGCTGCCGCCGCATTCGGGGCAGGTTTCGGGGCTTGTTCCGGGTTTTGCGCCGGTTCCGTTACAATCGGAACAACGTTCAAGACGCTGAACAGGAATTTCTTTTTTACAGCCCTTTGCGGCCTCCATAAAGGTGAGCTGAATACGCACCTGGGTGTCGTTTCCGCGGATAGGGCCGTTGGGGTTGCGGGTTTTTGTTGAACCGCCAAAACCAAAGCCGCTGAAAATATCGCCGAAAATATCATTGAAATCGCCGAAATCTCCGTGCTGATACTGCTGATATCTTTCGTAACCGCCCTGGCCGCCGCCATAGGAAGGATCTACTCCTGCATGGCCAAACTGGTCATAGCGGGAACGTTTTTGTTTATCGGAAAGGACTTCATAGGCTTCGCCTACTTCCTTGAATTTCGCTTCGGCGGTTTTATCATCCGGATTAAGGTCCGGGTGATATTTTTTTGCCATTTTGCGGTAGGCTTTTTTTATTTCGTCGTCGGTTGCGCCTTTTTCAACGCCAAGGACTTCGTAATAATCGCGCTTATCCGCCATTTTTGCATCACCTTACTTTTCTTCATTTATAGCACTTTCTGCGCAGAGGAAAACCCCTGCGCAGAAATCAATTTCTATTAACTCCCTTGTAAGGGAAAGCAAAATCAGTTGTCGTTAACTTCTCTGTAATCAGCGTCAACATAACCGTCGCCGTTTGCGCCGTGGCTGCCGCAATCGCCGCAGTTTCCGTCGCAACCGGGCTGGCCGCCCATGTTGGGATCGCCGCCCTGGTTAGCCTGCTGGTAAACTTTTGCGGAAACTTCGTAGAATTTTTCTTCAAGAGCTTTCTGTTTTGCTTTGATATCTTCGATGTTTTCGCCTTTAAGAGCTTCTTTAAGGTCATTGATTTTTGCTTCAAGACCGGATTTATCGTCTGCGGAAAGTTTATCGCCAAGATCTTTGATGGTTTTTTCAGACTGATATACCATCTGGTCAGCAGCGTTGCGGGTATCGATTTCTTCGCGGTGTTTCTTATCCTGCTCTGCATACTGTTCTGCTTCTTTAACAGCTTTTTCAATATCCTCTTTGCTCATGTTGGTGGAAGAGGTGATGGTGATGTGCTGTTCTTTGCCGGTGCCAAGGTCTTTTGCGCTTACGTGAACGATGCCGTTTGCGTCAATATCGAAGGTTACTTCGATCTGCGGAATACCTCTGGGAGCGGGCATGATGCCGTCGAGATGGAACATACCGAGGGATTTGTTATCTCTTGCCATTTCGCGTTCACCCTGAAGAACATGAACTTCAACGGAAGTCTGGCCGTCTGCAGCGGTGGAGAAGATCTGGGATTTCTTTGCGGGAATGGTGGTGTTTCTGTCGATAATCTTGGTGAATACGCCGCCGAGGGTTTCAAGACCAAGGGAAAGAGGAGTTACGTCGAGAAGAACAAGACCTTTGACTTCGCCGGAAAGAACGCCGCCCTGGATTGCCGCACCGATTGCTACGCATTCATCGGGGTTGATGCCTTTGAAAGGATCTTTGCCGGTGATGTTTTTAACTGCTTCCTGAACAGCGGGGATTCTGGAAGAACCGCCGACGAGAAGGATTTTGTCGAGGTCGGAAGCTTTAAGACCAGCGTCGGAAAGTGCCTGGCGAACCGGTCCCATGGTTGCTTCAACAAGGTCTGCGGTGAGTTCGTTGAATTTTGCTCTGGAAACGTTTACGTCAAGGTGTTTCGGGCCGGTTGCGTCTGCAGTGATGAAGGGAAGGTTTACGTTTGCCTGGGTCATGCCGGAAAGTTCGATTTTGCATTTTTCTGCGGCTTCTTTAAGGCGCTGCATTGCCATTTTGTCGCTTCTGAGGTCAATGCCGTTTTCCATTCTGAACTGGTCTGCAAGATAGTTGATAAGTCTGTCGTCAAAGTCGTCGCCGCCGAGGTGGTTGTTACCTGCGGTTGCAAGAACTTCCTGGATTCCGTCGCCCATTTCGATGATGGAAACGTCGAAGGTGCCGCCGCCAAGGTCATAAACCATGATTTTCTGGTCGTCTTCTTTGTCTGCGCCGTAAGCAAGAGCTGCCGCGGTGGGTTCGTTGATAATACGTTTTACTTCAAGACCGGCGATTTTGCCTGCGTCTTTGGTTGCCTGGCGCTGTGCGTCGGTAAAATATGCGGGAACGGTGATAACTGCCGCGGTTACGGTTTCGCCGAGATAAGCTTCTGCGTCAGCTTTAAGTTTCTGAAGAACCATTGCGGAAATTTCCTGGGGGGTGTAAGCTTTGCCGTCAATGTTTACTTTATAATCGCTTCCCATGTGACGTTTGATGGAAGTGACGGTTCTTTCGGGGTTGGTAACAGCCTGGCGTTTTGCTGCCTGGCCGACTACGCGTTCACCGGTTTTGGAAAAACCGACAACGGAAGGGGTGGTTCTTGCGCCTTCGGGGTTAGGGATAACAACAGCTTCGCCTGCTTCCATAACTGCAACGCAGGAGTTAGTAGTACCAAGGTCAATACCGATGATTTTTGCCATAATTATATTCCTCCAATTAAGTTAAAGATTTACAAGATTGATTATATTAAAAGGGTTTGCCTGAGATTAACAAATTTATCAGTTTGCAACGATTACCATGCTGAAGCGGATCACCTTATCGTTAAGTGTGTATCCTTTGCGGTAGCAATCGGTAATTACGTTTTCGCCGTAAGTCGGGTCTTCGGTGTGCATAACAGCTTCGTGAAGGTTGGGGTCAAACTGTTCGCCGACGTCGGGAATTTCTTTAACGCCCATGCTGTCGAAAACTTCTTTAAGGGTGTTCTGGATAAGGGAAATACCCTTTTTGAATTCTTCGTCCTTGCATTCATAGTTAAGGGCTCTTTCAAAACTGTCAAGAACGGGAAGAAGTTTTTTGACGGATTCCGCGGTGGCGTCGCCGTAAATGGCGTCTTTTTCGCGCTGGCTGCGTTTGCGGAAGTTGTCATATTCCGCAAGGGTGCGGAGATATTTGTCGTAAAGTTCGTCTTTTTCGGCTTTAATAGCCTCAAGCTCTTCCTTAACGGTTTCAAGTTCGGTTTTTTCAGCCGGAACTTCCTGCTGTTCTTCTGTCTGGGTTACTTTTTCTTTATCCATTTTCATCACCTGTTTTTCTCTGATATGTTATAGAAAGCAGTGTGCCGAGTTTTTCAGCAAAATATTCAAGATGTGGAATAAGCCTTGAATAATCCATTCTTACCGGTCCTATAAGACCGATGGTTCCGCAATCGTTTTCTCCGATGCTGAACCTTGCAACCAGAAGCGAACTTCCGGAAAGCTGGGAAAGGCTGTTTTCCTTTCCGATGAAGACCGTTACACCGGAAGGGTTGTTTCCGATAACGGGTCCGAGTTTATCGCGCTTTGAAATAAGTTTCATGATTTCAAGTGCTCTGTCGGAATATTCGTTATAAGTCAGAAGCTTTTCTCTTCCGCCAAGGTAATATTGGCCGTCGTAAACTTCCTTGCAAAGTTCGTAAATTCCAACGATGAGCGGGTTGAAAACATTTGAATAATCGCCCAGCTGGATAGAAACAGCATTGACGAATTCGGCGCTTATTTCTTTAAGGGTGTGTCCGCAGAAGCGGTCGTTTGCAAACTTTCGGAAAAAATCCGCGATTCCGGTGTTTACCCGGAAGAAAAGTCTGCAGACCTTGCTTTTAACAACTCCGTTTGATGCGATTACCAGAAGAACAACGGTGCTTTCGTCAGCGGGAACAATGTCGATGTGTTCGACCGTAACATAGCTTGGGGTGGTCGTCATGGCAACGGTTGCACAGCCTGTATATTCCGCAAGGGTTTCTGCACAGTCCGCCAGAAGTTTGTCAGGATCGGGGTCGCTTACGTTGAACAAAGCATCAATACCGTCCTTCTCGTCCTCGGTAAGAGGCTTTACGTGCATCAGGTCATCAATATATGCCCTGTAACCGAGATGGGAAGGAACTCTTCCTGCGGAAGTGTGGGGCTGTTCAAGAAAACCCATTTCAAAAAGCGCTGCCATTTCGTTTCTTACTGTTGCGGGCGAAACGGAAATTTCCGGGAATTCGGAAAGCGTTTTTGAACCTACCGGTTCGCCGGTGCGGATATATGTTTCAACAATGGCGGAAAGAATTCGTTTTTTTCTGTCGTCAAATCTCACCGGAAAACGCCCCCCCTTTTCTGCTTTTTGGATTTAGCACTCAACTCTTTTGAGTGCCAACAACTATATTATACTGATATTTTTTCCAATGTCAAGCGAATATACAAAATATTCACAAATTTTTAGCACTTTTTTAATTCGAGTGCTAATTTTGTCGAAACGGGATATATTTTATAATGTTACTTAAATATAATATTCCTGCATTTTGGGTTAAAAAATATAGCCGAGCCGCCGAAGTAAAATAAAAACCGCCGTCGGCCTGTACGATGGCGGTTGAGATTCGGAAATTTTATTTTTCCGGTGGAGCGTTTTAGTCCCCTTTGTTAAGGGGACAGCGTTTGCGGGAGCAAACAGCAGGGGTTAGAAACTTTTCTTTCAGGTCACACCCGGTTTCTTTTGGTTACAAAAGAAATGGGGTGTAATATAAATAAAAACACACCCCTTTATGGAGTGTGTTTAAAAATTTTTATTCTTCAACTATAATATCCGCGGTTTTTCCGTTTACCAGAGGGATAAGGAGAGAAGGTTCGATTTCGATCTGCCTTCCTATTCTTCCCGCGCTTACCGTAACGGTTTTTAAATCAAGAACCGCTTCGTGGAAAACGGTCGGGAAAAGTTTTTTCATTCCAATGGGGGAACAGCCGCCGTGAATGTAACCGGTCAAACCAAGCAAATCTGCGGAAAGGACCATGGCAACGCTTTTTTCGCCAACAGCCTTTGCGGCCTTTTTATAATCCAATCTTGCGGCGCCCGGAACGACAAAAACATAAAAATTGCCTTTTCCGGCCTTGAGAACAAGAGTTTTGTAAACTTCGGAAACATCTTTTCCGATAAGTCCGGCAACGGTTATTGCGTCGCAGGGCGCGCCTTCCTCAATTTCATATCCATGAGGAATATAGGGAACCTTTTTCTGGTCAAGAAAACGCATAACATTGGTTTTGTCTTCGTTTTTCTTCAAAAGTTTACACCTCGGTCACATCAAAATCTTCACCGACGAAGGTGGAAAAACCTTCGTAAGCGGCTTTTTCAACATCGTCCATGGAATGAACGGTCCATGCGCAAAGCCTTGCTCCGTAAAAACGGCAAAGAAGAAAACCAAGGCTTTTGTCATCAAATTTATAGGATATGAAGTCCGGTCTGGATTTATAGTTGAGAAGAAGGTTCGAAAGTCCCCAGCCGAGAATACCTTTAACTCCAAGGTGGCCGTTTCCGGCGGAAAGCTGGCCGCGGATAACTTCCGGATGGTTGTTTTTGAACCATTCAAGAACATAAGGGTTGAAGCTTATCACGTTGTAAAGACCTTTGTAATCCTTGATTATCTGATAAACTCCTTCAAGAAAAGCTGCATCAAAATCAGCTCCGGCGGTTTTTATTTCGCAGGAAACCGGAACTTCGCCGAGAACTTCCAGAACTTCGGTGAAAAGGGGGATTTTTTCTTCCGTTTTGTTAAGGCGAAGATCGGAAAGTTCTTCGAAAGTGAGTTCGGAAACCGCTTTGTCAACACCGCAAAGACGCTTGAGATTAAGGTCATGGAAAACAACGATTTTTCCGTCCTTTGTGGGCTGAACGTCAAGTTCAACGCCTATCTCTTTTTCAGCGCATTTTTCAAAAGCGGGAATGCTGTTTTCCGGAAGTTTTTCGTCCCAAAAACCTCTGTGGCAATATGCTGCCGGCATATCGAAAAAGCGGAACTTGTTCGGGGTCGTCATATAGACAAAGGCGCAGGCAAGCATAAGAAAAATTATTATGAGCACCATAACAATGGCGGTGAGCACGGGATTCTGCATAATCAGTCGTCGCCTCCGACATCAAGGGCTTCAAGCTTATCTTTGGGCTGAACAGGTTTGCTGTCGCCGTGTTTTACCTGCATAAGCATGAGGAGAGCAACGATTTCCATGAATACCGCATAGGGGAAGAGGATTCCGTAGTTGTCGAGTTCTTCCATAAGGAAACCGGCAACCATAGGGGTAACGATCTGTGCAGCCATGGAAGCAGTGTAATAATATCCGGTGTATTTTCCGATATCGCTGCCCTGGCTCATTTCCCAGATAATCGGGAAGGTGTTTACGATAACGCAGGCATATCCAAATCCGATGATTACAAAGAAGGGGATAAGGTGCATTCCCGCGCTTCTGAAGAAGGACATTATAAGGAAGCAGAAAGTCATTACGGAAAGACCGATCATAACAGCTTTTTTGCGTCCGAATTTTGTTGCGATCATACCGGAAGGAATATAGGAAATAATGGAACAAACGGTTGCAACCATAAGATAGTTTGCAAAGCTTCCGCCCTTGACTTCAAGGAAGTTGGTCATATAAAGGCTGAAGAAAGTGGTTACCGCGTTATATCCGAAGAAGAAGAATGCAACGGTTCCAAGCATGAAGATAAGGCTTTTGAGAACGTCCTTGGGCATTTTTTTGCCTTTGGAAAGTTCCTGGTTAAGTTCAGCTTCGGTGCTTTCATAACCGCCGGTTTCTTCCATTTCTTTAACAAGTTTGTTTTCGCGGACTGTGAGAACAAGGATAACCACCGCGCCGACCATAATGCAGGCGATGATTCCGAAAATCGGGAAGAAGTTCGGTTTTCCTTCCTTCGGAACAAGAAGGCTTATGAGCGCAAGAGAAATAACGCCGCCGAGTGCTCCCATAAGGTTGATAACTGCGTTGCCCTTACTGCGGAGCTTTTTCGGGGTTACGTCCGGCATAAGGGAAACCGCAGGGGAACGGTAAGTTGCCATTGCAAGAAGGGTAAGACCAAGGCAAAGGGCAAAACCGAGAAGATTTTCTTTGTTGTCAAAATAGGGAAGGAAAAGCATGCTTATAACAGCAACGGTGGTTCCGAAGATGATATAAGGGGTACGTTTTCCGATAGGGGTATGGGTTTTGTCGGAAAGGGAACCGAAAAGAGGAAGCATGATAAGGGCAAGCATGTTATCGATTGCCATTATCTGACCGGTTGCGCCTTCACCGATATCAAAAGTGTTTTTAAGGATAAGCGGAATGATTCCGTCATAGGCCTGCCAGAAGGTGCAGATCGAAAGGAAAGCAAGGCCAACCAGAAGGGTGCGTTTGTAATTAAGTTTCATTTTTTGGACCTCCTAAAATCAGTCAACGTCCTGAATAATCTGTTCGGGTCTTTCGTCAAGGCAATCCGGGTGACGAAGGATCCAATCAAGCTGTTTAAAAGCGGTTGCATAATAATGACCGTCGGTAATGCGTTCATCGGAAACAACGGTGAAATCAACGTATTTGTGTTTTTCAACGCTGCCGTCTTTCTGAACTTCAAGAGCGGTGCGTTTTGCGCCGAAAGAAAAGAAAATCGGGCATGTTCCGAAATTATAAAGGTGATGATAAATCGGCGGGATTCCAAGGGAGCCAAGGTTTGTAATAAACATGCTGCAATGGAAAGGGGAAGCCTTATGTATGATTTTTGGACAAAGTCCGAAATAATCGAGAAAATCAATAAAGCCGACAAAAGCGCGGAGAATAAGCGCGGGCATATAATTTATGATTCTTGCAACATTATCGAAAAGGTTGGAATCCCCTTCGGCTCTTGCTTCTTCAACAGCGGCATCTATTTTTCGGTAGATGTCATCAGCGGTATCCTCCGGGTTAAAAACGACCTTAATTGCGGATTCCTGCGCGTTAAGCTCCATGCTTTTTTTGACCATCATACTGATGGTTATGTCTTCACCGTGCTGATAAATTCTCTGGCCTGCAATAAAACGGTTCATTGCGGGTTTTTGAGAAACAAGACGGACATAAGCGGCAAGCATAACATGAAGAAAACCAAAACCGGAAAGTCCGTCATCGCGGCGTTTTTTCTTGATGTAATTTTCAATTCTGCCAAGTTCAACAGAACCGGAGAAAAGATTAGAAGCATCATTCCTTGTTTTCATTATAAACGGAATGATATAAGCCATCGGCGACAAAGAACGGACACGATATCCGTCATAACGGTCACCGAAGCGTTTTTTCCTCTTTTCCATAAACAAAATCCTTTCTGCGCAAAAGCGTAAACTATTAACAACATTATAACAGAAAATCATGTTTAAATCTATAAAATATGACATTTCAAAAGAAAAAAGATAGATAAAATTCAAAAATAAATATTTTTTGACGAAAAATGAAAGTTTTAGTGCAAATTGTTGAAAAAGTTAACAGTTATGGTCTTAATGCTTGACTTATTTTAATAATGTGATAGAATATTATTCGATTGGTCTTGATAGGAAGGCGTTCCCTTATGTGCAGAAACGAAAAATCAATAGAAGCCATGGCGGAAAAAATCCGCGGCGGCGATTATAACGATTTCGGAAAACTTTTGCATCTTTGCGCCTATGTTCCGAAAGAAACCTTTGCAGCGGCCGAAAAGCTCGGCTATGAAAAAGAGGATATATATCAGGAAACGGTTGTGGCTTTTCTTCATGCGCTCCATGCTTATGAAAAAAACGAAAAAGCGGGTTTCAGAACCTTTGCTTCCGTTTGCATAAAAAACCACATTTTTTCTCTTTTAAGAAGCGGACAAAGACCGAAAAATTCCGCAATGATCGATTATGTTCCAATCGAAGATATTGACATTGCTTCAAAAAACGAACCGGAGGCCGATTGGATAGAAAAAGAGGCATTTTTTGGTATCAAAAAGCGTATCTTTGAAATCCTTTCAAAATTTGAACTCGAAGTTCTGCAGCTTTATCTCGGCGGTTTTTCATATAAAGCCATTGGAGAAAAACTTGGCAAAAGCGAAAAATCCGTTGGAAACGCACTTTCCCGCGTTCGTAAAAAACTCCGTGCCGAAATCGGCCCGGAATATTAATCATTTTTGGTATGCGGCCTTCGGGCTGGATATACGAATGCTCCGTGGCATCCCGGCAGCGTATTTTTCAAGGCGGTTGTGGTGAACCAAGGGCAAATACATTTATTCAAAAGAAGAGGTAAAAACAATGTACGAAGACAAAACCTTAGTGTGCAAAGAATGCGGAAAAGAATTTACTTTCACCGCCGGCGAACAGGAATTCTATGCAGAACGCGGTTTCGTAAATGAACCCCAGCGCTGCAAAGAATGCCGCGATGCACGCAAGAACAAAATCAAAACTCAGAAAGAAATGTACACCACCACCTGCGCAGCATGCGGATGCGAAGCTAAAGTTCCTTTCAAACCCAGAGAAGATCGCCCTGTATATTGCAGCGAATGCTTCGCAAAAATGAAAAACGAAGAATAATTTCTGATATTTTTCAGTTAAATAAAATCCCCGGTCATCGGACCGGGGATTTTTTTATTGTTGCCTTTAGGCTTAACAAAACCCCTGGTTCTGCCAGGGGTCAATAAAAAGCCTTGGCAAAAATAAAACCTCTATGCTACGATGATGATGGTTTGGCGACCGCATCACAAAAAGTAGCAAGGAGGT
>JAGBAZ010000038.1 GCA_018110905.1 Oscillospiraceae bacterium | reverse complement strand
GGTAAAATTGTCGAGCACGGCGGTTCAACTGAAACCTTTGAGACATTCTGGACAAACGGTTTGATTAAACCAGTATAATACCAATTCCAATTTGTCTAACTCTTTTTACGAGGGTTGCATTTTTCGCTCTTATGGTTGCAGTTCCAATGCAACCATAATGCAACCATATAAAACCGTATCATTATTATCAACTGTTACCAAAAAACAGATTCATCCTTCAGGATGGGTCTGTTTTTTATTTTGGTTGTTATTTAAAAAAGGCACCGCAGCGCGGTGCCTTTTTATTTTTATTCAAATTCGTATCCGTAAGCTTTTGTTACGGAAAGGGGAATTTCCATTCGAACGGTCTTTTCCGGATCGACAACCTGACAGATGCAGAGGTTTCCGGTAACGCTCAGGAGCATTCCCGCTTCGTGTTCGTTCATTCCGAGTTCACCGGTAAGGAATCCATGCATTGCCATTGTTGCGCCGACGCAGGCTTCGTCAACGGTATCGGCGGAATGGATAGCCATTGCAAGTTCGCCGTTAACAAGGAAAGGTGTCGGAAGTTTGCAGTTTTTGAGAACAGTAAGCTTTACCGTAACTTTTCCGGCAATTTCAACGCCGCAGACTTCAACTTCGCCGTCGCCCATTCTTGCATGAAGATCGCCCATGGCAAGAAGAGCGCCTTCGGTGTTTACCGGAAGATAAAGGGTTGCGCCTTCACCGATTCGGGTGCAGTCCATGTTTCCGCCGTGGGAACCGGGCGTTCCGGTGTCGATTCCTTCACCTTTTGCGGCGGTTCCGATAACGCCTATCATCGGGCAGATCGGGAAGGAAAGTTTTTCGTTGAATTTAACTTTTCCGTTTTCAATAGGAAGAATTTTTGTGCTTTCGGAAGAAACCGCAGCGCCGGTAACTCCTTCGCCGGGAGCATCCACCATAACTCCGTGGTCATCAAGTTCAATTTTAAGGATCTCAACTTTGAGGACATCACCGGGCATTGCGCCTTCAACAAAAAGAGGACCGCTTGCGGGGTTTACGTTGTTCCAGTCAAGACCGCCCAGAAGGTCATTTTCGCTTTTAAGCTGACCTCCGAAGCAATCGAGAGTTTCGAAACAAACCGTATCGCCGCTTTTTGCCTTTGCAACGGGCGGATTATTTTCGGACATTCTGTGGATTTTTGTATCGGTATGGATGGTAAGCATAAAAAAACCTCCTTTTGATTTATGGCTATATTATAATATCATTCATCCGCTTATGCAACAAAAAAAAGCACCCTTTACGGGTGCTTTTTATTATGCTTCAAGTTCCGGAATTCTGAAAGATTCCTTAACGGTGATTTCGCCGTCTTCTGCGGAAACGGAAATTCCTTCGAGTTTTTTATCAGCGTTATCAACGATAAGTTCGCAGACTTTATCCTCGATATCCTTGCGGATAACTCTTACAAGGTCGCGGGCGCCGCCTTTGTTGCCATGGGATTTTTTTGCGATGGCTTTAAGGGCGGCATCGTCATAGGAAAGATCGATTCCCTTTTCTTTAAGGGGCTGGCGGAGTTCGTCAAGGCGAAGAGCGGCAATTCTTTCGTAATCTTCCACAGTGAGGTCATGGAAAACAACGATTTCATCAACTCTTCCGATGAATTCCGGACGGAGGAACTGGGCAAGAGCCTTATAAACTTTATCCTTTTCAAGGGCATAGGAATCTCTTCCGAAGCCAAGAGCTTTTTCCTTGTTTTCGCTTCCGGCATTGGAAGTCATAACGATTACGGTGTTCGCAAAGGAAACTGTTCTTCCGTGGGCATCGGCAATTTTTCCTTCGTCAAGAATCTGGAGAAGGATGTTCATAACGTCCGGATGTGCTTTTTCTATTTCATCGAAAAGGATTACGGAATAGGGTTTTCTGCGGACTTTTTCGGTAAGCTGGCCTGCTTCATCATAACCGACATAGCCGGGAGGAGAACCGACGATTCTTGAAACCGCATGTTTTTCCATAAATTCGGACATATCAAGGCGAATAAGCGGATCTTCCGTCTGGAAAAGTTCACCTGCAAGAACTTTTACAAGTTCGGTTTTTCCAACGCCGGTGGGTCCGACAAAAATAAAGGAAGCCGGACGGCGTCTTGCGGAAATCTGAACTCTCGAACGTTTTACCGCATTTGCAACAAGGCGGCAGGCTTCGTCCTGGCCGATAACATGCTGTTTAAGGGTCGATTCAAGTTCGCCGAGTTTTCTAAGGTCGCTTTCCTGAACTTTGCTTGCGGGAATTCCTGTCCAGAGTTCGATTACGGTTGCAAGGTCTTTCGGCGCAACTTCCGCCGCAAGAGCAATGGGTTCAAGGCGGTTGTGCTCAATTTCCAGCTGGAGCGCTTCCGCTTTTGCGGTGGCAAGAGCTTCGTAATCGATGGTTTCTTCCTGCTGAAGGGCTTCGATCTTTTCCTGGACCGCACGGAGTTTCTGTCCGCTTATTTCATATTCCGCAAGTTCCTTGTTTGCAAGAGCGGAGCAGGAACAGGCTTCGTCCAGAAGGTCGATGGCTTTGTCCGGAAGGAAACGGTCGGTTATATATCTTTCGGAAAGGCGGACGCAGCTTTCGATAAGTTCGTCGCTTATTTTTACATGGTGGAATTTTTCATAGTTCGGCGCGACGCCTTTGAGGATTTCAATGCTGTCCGCAATGGAAGGTTCCTCAACGGTAACGGGCTGGAAACGGCGCTCGAGAGCGGCATCTTTTTCGATGTGTTTGCGGTATTCGTTAAAAGTTGTCGCACCGATGACCTGAAGTTCTCCTCTCGAAAGAGCCGGTTTAAGAATGTTTGCGGCGTTCATGCTTCCTTCCGCGTCGCCGGTTCCGACAAGGTTATGAATTTCATCGATGAAAAGGATTATGTTGCCTTCGCGTTTGACTTCCTCAACAAGGCCTTTTACCCTGCTCTCGAACTGTCCGCGGAACTGGGTTCCGGCAACAAGAGCAGTGAGATCAAGCATCCAGAGTTCCTTTCCGGCAAGCTTTGCCGGAACTTCGTTCGAAGCGATTTTCTGGGCGATTCCTTCCGCAATGGCGGTTTTGCCAACGCCCGGTTCACCGATAAGGCAGGGGTTATTTTTTGTGCGGCGGTTAAGGATCTGGACAACTCTTCCGATTTCGCGGTTCCTTCCGATTATGGGGTCAAATCCGCCTTTTTTGGCTTTTTCGGTAAGGTTTTCACAATAAAGGTTAAGATATTTCTTTTCTTCCTGTTTTCCTTTTTTGCCGGTCTTTTTTGGATTTCTTGTTCTTTCGCCGTCCGCAGTCGGATTTTCGGTTCCGGGCATCATATCTCCGCCGCCGAAAATGCTGTTGAGGAACGGAAAAGCCTGTGCTCCGCCCATTTCGAAATTGGGGTCTCCTTCCTCATCAAAATTCATCATCTGTTCGCTGATGGCATCAAGTTCATCGCCTGAAATTCCCATTTTGTTCATAAGGTCCTCAACGGGTTTTATTCCAAGCTCCTTTGCACACTGAAGGCAAAGACCTTCGTTGAAGGTTTTTTCGCCCTCCATGCGTGTCACAAAGACCACTGCCATTCTTTTTTTGCATCTTGAACAAAGCATACTGTTCATCAAAAATCCTCCGTAGGGAAAAATTTTATATTAAAACGTAAAAATCAAATCAAAGCATTATTCCCGCAGACAGCGGAATATATCCATCGGAATATATATGTTTTTTCTATGATATCTTCGGAAAAATATTCCGGAAAAATTCCGGCGGAAATTACAAAATCAAGGATAAAAGCTCCTATACAAAGTTCAAGGACTCCGTTCGCAATTCCGAAAACACCGCCGAAAAAGCTGTTTGCCTTTCCGATAATCGGAACATCGTTGACGAATTTTGAACCGTTTGCAACAAAAGAAACAACCGTTGCAAGAAGTATAAGCGAAACGGCAAAAGCCACTGTTTCAAGAATCGGTTCCGCCACGGGGCGGATAACGCTTTCCTCAACGGAAACGGCAATTGCGGCATAATCAAGCCCGACTGAATCCACAAGGTTTTCCGCGGCTGTGCTGAAATCAAAAAGAAAATAGGAAATTGCCGGAAGGCCTTCCACTGCAGAAGCAAGCCCGTTTATCACACTTTCGGTATCAACGGCATTGGCAATTGAAGATTCCATTTTTTCAATTACCATCGGCTGGATCGCAGTGGTATATATCAGCGAAGCGCAGATACGGCTTATTACAAGGGCGGCAACAATCGCAAAAATATAGCCGATTGCCTGGACAGCGGTTTTTGCAAAGCCGTTTTTTGCGCCTTTTCTTATGCAGTTTATAATAATAAAAATCGCAAGAGCGTCATAAATTATTGAAACAAAATTCAAAAGCGGCCAGAAGCCTCCTTTCGGTTATTTTTCAATTTTGCAAAGCTGGTCGCGGGTCACTGCAAAAACGGATTCGCCTATTGTTTCAATCAGAATTGCGTCCTGTTCGTCCGCAAGCGCCGCTGTTTTTTCTCCCAGATTATTGAAAACAAAAGCTTTTCCGGAACAATAGACCGCGGTGTTGCTTTCGCTTCTGTCACAGCAGATATATTTTCCGCTTTCAGAAACCTTTTTTATCTCCTCAAGGTTTTCGCCGAGGAAGAGAATATCCGTTGCTCGTTCTTCGGTAAAACGGTCGAAAACAAGAGCCGCACCGTCGGTTCCCGGAAGGTTCATCACCGCCACCGGAACGCTGCTGTAACCGCTGCTTCCAAGCACCTTTCCTTCTTTGGAAACAGTTGCGGCAACGGTATCACATATTATTTTTACATCGCCGTCCGAATCGTATTCAAGACTCAGGACGGAGGCCCCTTTAAATTCCTTTTTGCCGAGCTCAACGGCTGCTTCGGTGGTAAAAAGGTGAACTGTTGTCACAATTTCGCCTGCTTCGTTTGCGGAAAGAGCCGCCGCCGCAACGCTTTTTGTTTTTTCGTTTGCGCTTGCGCAGACAATATATTCATTCGAAGAGGACCATGTAAAAATTTCTTCGCTGTAATCCGTATCGAAAACATGGAGCTGGGAAGCATAGCGCTGGGCGGAAGTTACAACGGAAAGCATTCCTTCCGCCGAAAGATCCGCGCTGATTATTTTATATTCAAATTCTTTTTCAAAAAGAATTTTGTCCCTTGTTCTTATAAAAAGCCGGTTTCCGCCCTGGTCATAGATAAGGAACCTTCTTCCGGCGGCTTCCACTATCGGATTTGCAAAGCTGTGCTGTGCGGAAAGAAGCTGTTTTCCGTTTTCGGCATAAAGATAATAAACCGCATCGGTAAGGACACCAAGGTTTTCACCCACAGCAAATGTTTTTATGACATTTGTTCCGGAAGTATCCACCGGAAAGCCTTCACCGGTGGAAGAGGAGGAAGCAATTCTGTCGCCGATTATTCCGGCAACATCTTCCTCGATGAAGAAATAAATTCCAACACAAAGAACCGTTACGGCAAGAATTGCTCCGATAAGTTTTCTGTTCCGCTGGGCGGCAATTTTTCTTTGGCGCTTTTTTCTGGCTATTTCAAATTCATTCTGTTCTTTTTTTGCCAAAATTCTGCCCCCCTGTTTATGATCTTCTTTCGGAATATTTTAAAAGCGCAGTGCAGACCGCACCGCAGACGACTGCCGAAACAACGGCTTCGGTAATTCCGGCGCCGGTTATGGTTGCGGAAACAGTTGCCAAAAGAGTGTTATAAGCTATATCTTTTGCGGCGGAATAGCTTTCGCCAAAGAAAAGATAGATTCCGCCCATTACCAAAACGGTGTTTGCAAGAGAACCGCAGAAACCCGCGGCGGCGCTTGCAACTGTTTTGCTGAGTTTTATTCTTACAAGAACCGCAAAAACAGTGGCGGCAACAATGCCTATCATTATTCTTGGAAGAAGGCTTATCACAACTGCCCAAAGACTTCCGCTTTCTTCGCCGAAAACCGGAACAAAAGGCGAAAAAACAAAAGAGGTAAGGTTCGGCTGAACGGTGTTTTTAATAAGGCTGGTGAGCCCGAAAACTCCGCCCAGAACGGCGCCTTTTTTCCAGCCGAAAAGAACCGCTCCGATTATTACCGGCATCTGTATGGTGGTAGCATTAATAGCGCCGAGAGGGATATATCCCAGCGGCGTTACGGAAAGCAATATTATAAGCGCTATGAAAAGCGCCATTTTTACCATTTCGGAAGTTTTTTTACTTTTGATCATTGTTTTTCCTTCTTTTAAGAAAAATATGTAATTATATAATTATACTACTGTTATCTCTTTATATCAATAGATGTATTTGCCGAAGCCTTCGCAAATCATTTCGCTTTCCCGAAGGCGATTGCAAAACAAAGGCAACCGAGCCCCAGAAGAAGCGAAGAAATTATCCCTTCGCCGGTGTTTACGATATGGTTTATTGTTCCCGCAAAAAAACAGACGGAAGCTATTGCAAACAAAATGCTGAGAAGTTTGTTTTTGTTTATTTTCATAAATGTCACCTTCTGTAAACCTCATATTATTTTCCGGCGGGAGCAAGCCCCCGCCCTGCTGTAAAAGAAAAACTGTTAAACCGCCGCTTCCTCCAGAAGTTTTTGGATATTCTTTGAAAGGGCGGCGTTTTCTGCCTTTTCGAGCCTTGGATCGTTTTCAAGGATTTCCGCCGCGGCTTTTTTTGCAAGTTCAAGGAGTTTTATATCGGTCATCATATCCGCCATTTTGAGCATCGGAAGTCCGCTTTGGCGGCAGCCGAAAAAGTCGCCCGGACCGCGAAGCTTAAGGTCCTCCTCCGCAACTTTGAAGCCATCGGTGGTTTTTGCGATTACCTCAAGGCGGTGCTTTGTTTCGGGATTTTTCGTGCCGGAAATAAGGATGCAGTAGCTTTGCTCTTTTCCTCTTCCAACTCTTCCCCGGAGCTGATGAAGCTGGGAAAGACCGAAGCGGTCCGCGTTTTCGATTATCATACAAACCGCGTTGGGAACGTCAACCCCCACCTCAACAACGGTTGTTGAAACAAGGACCTGAAGGCGGTTTTCCGCAAAGGCTTCCATTACCCTTTCCTTTTCCGCCGGTTTCATTCTTCCGTGAAGGAGCCCGACATTGCAGTCAACAAGTTCCTGCCCTGCAATCTGCTCAGCAAGATCCGCCGCTGCTTCAAGAGGAAGGGAATCTTCGTTCCTTTCAACAAGGGGGCAGATTATATAGCTTTGTTTTCCCTCTTTTGCAAAATTCCGGACGAAATTGAAAGCCCTTTGGGAAAGTTCCGGCGTTACAAGATAGGTTTTGACCGGAATTCGGTTTTTCGGCATTTCGTCAAGCACCGAAACATCAAGGTCGCCGTAAAGAACAAAGGCAAGTGTCCTTGGAATCGGTGTTGCGGACATAACTATCGTATGGGGGGCTTTGCCCTTTTTGCCAAGGGCGCTTCTTTGGCGGACGCCGAAACGGTGCTGTTCATCGGTGATTATAAGGCCGAGATTTTTGAATTCAACATCCTCCTGAATAAGGGCATGAGTTCCGGTGACAACGGTTATTTCGCCGGATTTTATTGCGGCTTTTACCGCATTTTTTTCGGAAGCTTTCATGGAACCGGTAAGCACGCCGACTTTTATTCCGAAGGGAGCGAACATTTTTTCAAGGGTCACTTTATGCTGGGCGGCAAGAACTTCCGTCGGCGCCATCATTGCGCTCTGGAAGCCGTTTTTTGCCGCAAAATACATGCAGGAAGCGGCAACGGCGGTTTTTCCGGAACCGACGTCGCCCTGGATAAGGCGGCTCATGGGAACAGCCGAGCACATATCTTTTTTACATTCGGCGATAACGCGTTTTTGAGCACCGGTCAGTTCAAATCCGAGAGATTTTTCGAATTCCTCCGTGCTCAAATTTTCAAAAGCGTTTCCTTCGGCGGTTCTGTTTTTGCCTTTGACAAGGCTCATTCCGAGGGTGAAGGCAAGAAATTCTTCAAAAATAAGGCGTTTTTTTGCCTTTTCAAGTGCCTTCTCATCGGAAGGGAAATGGATATTGCGGATAGCTTCCGCTTTTGAGCACAAATCATATTTTTCAAGAATATCCGTGCTCAAGGTTTCTTTGATAAGGCTTCCGCAGTTTTCCAAGGCGGTTTTCATCTGGGCGGAAACCATTTTTGAAGAAAGGCCTTCGGTAAGCGGATATTGCGGAAGAAAGCCGCTTTCTTCGGGTTGGATAACAACGGGGGAATTCATCTCGCCGCCAGTCATTCTTCTTGTAAAATCGCCGTAGAAAATATATTCTTCGCCGATTTCAAGAGCTTCGACGGTATATTTAGCGTTAAAAAAAGTTATAAGCAGATCCCGCTCCATATCCGTTGCCCGGACTTTTGAAACGGTAAGGCCCTTACGAATTGGTCTGGTCGGGCTTTTTTGGGTAACGGTTGCGCGGACAGCGCAGGGGTGCTCATCGGAGGCATCTTTTATGGAAAGGCTTCCGGTAAGATCGAGATATCCGCGCGGATAGTGTTCCAGAAGTTCCCCTATATTGGTTATTCCGAGTTTGGCATAAACCTTCTGCCTTTTTTCGCCGACGCCTTTAAGTGCTGTCAGCGGTGAACTTAATTCCATAAAAATCGCCTCCTTCCCCATTCTGATTTTATCTTACAACTTTTGCGGCAAAAAACAAGGCTTTTTTTGTTAACAAATAAAAAGCGGGCGGATAATATCCGCCCCTACATTTTCAGAGTTTTTAAATATTCTTTTTGTCCGTCGGTTATGCGGTAACTTTCTGTCGCCTTTTGGATTGCTTTGTTGTGGGTCCATTTTTCAAGCCGGCGATTTTCGATAAAGGGCAGAACTGCATCATATTGCTTTGCAAGAGCCGTTGCAAAATACCAGGCCTGCATCATTCGGATATAATATTCTTCCGATTCGATTTTTGCGACCCGCTCCGGATATTCCAAAGAAAAATCCTCTCCGAGAAAATGTTCCATAAGCATTTTTATTCCGAAACGGACGGAATAAGTATCTTTTGCAGAAAGCCAGATTTCGATATGTTCAAGAAGTTCGGCTTTGTGTTTTCCGAAAATTTTCGGTGACATGGAATCGCAGGTTGCCCAGTTATCAACAAAGGGCAGGAATTCCGTGACCTTTTCTGCTGCTTTTGAATAATCATCTATGAATTCCAGAAGGAAAGCATGGAGGTTGTTTTCCTCGTAATATTCATGGGGAATATTTTTCAGGAAAACTTCCGCTTCCGGGCTTTTTGAAAAATCCTTTGCAAATTTCCGCAAAACGGGTGTTCTTATTCCGATTATCTTTTCCTTCGGAACGGTCGGCATAAGTTTGCTCTGAAAATCCCGGTATTTTTCGTCCGCAATTGAAAAAAGGACGGATTTTAAGTCCTGCATTCTATCACCCCTCTTCCTGCATTATAGCATAATTGCAAAAAAAGAAAAACACCGCGGAGATTCCGCGGTGTTTTTCCATAAGGTTCTCAAAAGGCTCAAATTAAAGTAATAACGGCAAAGCCGCCAATATTATTTTTCTCTGTGTTCACAGCAGCTGCATGCACAGCCGGTGTTTTTTGCGCTGCAGGAGCAGCCTTCGGGACATCCGATGCATTTTTTCCCGCTTTTTTTCGCTTTATAAATATACCAGCCGGCAAGTCCGACAATAACGGCAAGAATTACGATAATAATGATATTTTCCATTTTTGACTGTTCCTTTCTTTAAAATTTTGTTTTACGCTTTGGTTTTTTCGGCGCGTTCTTCGGCAGTCACGCAGAAATAAACAATAACCGAAGCTATTGCAAGAACGGTTACAAGCCCGGGGATAAAACCGGCACCGAAGGTTCCTTCGGTGATGAGAGTTCCTATCTGATATACGAAGAACGAAACGGTATAACCAACGGCAAACTGAAGGCCGATTCCGCCCCAGAGCCATTTTGTGCTCTTCATTTCGGAGTTCATTGCGCCGATTGCCGCAAAGCAGGGCGGAGTGAAAAGGTTGAACATAAGATATGCAAGAGCGGCAGCTTTTGTAATAGCAAAAACACCCGCAACTTCTGCGCCTGCGCCTTCCATAAGGGCAAGCTCTTCGGTATCAATAAGGTTTTCAAGACCAACAAAGCAAACTGCAAGGGTTCCGACAACGTTTTCCTTCGCAATAAAACCGGTAACTGCTGCGGCGGCAAACTGCCAGGAAAGAACGCCGACTATCGGGACAAGGAGATATGCAACGGGATTTGCGATGGAAGCGAGAATGGAAGCATCTGCGCTTTCGGCAACCTGTAAGCTCCAGTCGAAAGTTTGCATAATCTGGACGGCGGTGTTGCAGAGGAGGATTATGGTTGCGGCTTTTACAATATATGCCCAGCCGCGGCTGCACATGGATTTTACCGCTCTGCCAAGGCTCGGAATTTTATATTCCGGAAGCTCGATGATGAAATAGGATTTTTTCGCTTTATATCCGGTGATTTTGTTGATAAGAAGCGCACCGAAAAAAATGATAAGGATACCCACAAAATACATAAGGGTTCCTACCCAGGAAGCATCTTCAAAGAAAACGCCGGCAAAAAGTGCAATTACCGGAAGTTTTGCACCGCAGGGCATGAACGGAGCAAGCATTGCGGTTGCTCTTCTTTCACGTTCGTTGCGAATGGTGCGGCAAGCCATAACACCCGGGATTGCGCAGCCGGTTCCGATTACGAAAGGAATCACGGATTTTCCGGAAAGACCGACTTTTTTAAAGATAGGGTCAAGAACAACGGAAGCTCTTGCCATATATCCGCAGTCTTCGAGAAGCGCGATGAGGAAATACATTACCATTACAAGAGGAAGAAATCCCACAACTGCACCAACGCCGCCGATTACACCGTCAACGAGAAGCGCATAAAGAATGGGGCTTGCGCCTTCGACCATTCCGCCGACCCATGTCTGGAAAGTTTCTATCCAGCCGACAAGGATATCCGCAATAAGAACACCAAGGCCTTTTTCGTGCTGGGAAATCATGAAAACAAGCCACATAACAAGGGCAAAAATCGGAATTCCAAGCCATTTGTTGGTAAGAATATCGTCGATTTTATCTCCGGTGTTTCTTCTGTTGGTAAAAACTTTTCTGGTTTCAACTTCTTTAACGATTTTGTTTACAAATTCAAAGCGCCTTCTGTCCGCCGCAAGAACTTCTTCCTTGTTGGAAAGGTCTATATTTCCCTGTTCATAACGTGCCTTCTGACCTTTTCCCGCATAAGCAACGGCGGTTTTTACAACTTCCTTAAGTCCTTCTGCTTCGGTGGAAACGGTGTTGATTACCGGGCATCCGAGCTTTTCGGAAAGAAGTTTTGCGTTGATCTTGGTTTCTTTCTTTGCGTTTACGTCTGCTTTATTAAGAGCAACCACGACCGGGATCCCAAGTTCAAGAAGCTGGGTTGTGAAGAAAAGGCTTCTTGAAAGGTTAGTTGCGTCAACGATGTTGATGATTACGTCCGGATTTTCGTTTTTTACGTAATCGCTGGTAACACTTTCTTCGGAAGTGAAAGGCGACATAGAATATGCGCCCGGAAGGTCAACGGCGATAAGTTCTTCGGCTCCGTCATAATATACCTTTTTGATGGGGTGTTCTTTCTTCTCAACGGTAACGCCCGCCCAGTTGCCGACTTTTTCGTTGCGGCCGGTTATGGCGTTATACATTGTTGTTTTGCCGCTGTTAGGGTTACCTGTAAGCGCAATTCTCATTAACGTGATGCTCCTTTATGTACTGAAATTAAACACAAATCAAGTTAGGAAAGACTAACTGTTTTACGGAAAGCAGAAATCTGTTTTTGCTCTCCGTTGGGATATAATCATTCAATAATGATTGCTTCCGCAAGCTGGTTATCGATGCTGTATCTTCCGTCTTTTATAGAAACGGTGCAACCGCCTTTTCTGTGTGCAATTACCGTTATCGGCTCGCCGCTGTAACAACCAAGGGAAAAAAGAAAAGCGTCAAGTTCTTCGTCATCGGTTTCGATGGCTTTTACGATATATTCAACGCCCTCTTCTGCGGACTTTAAGTTCACTGTTATCACCTTACCTGATCAATTATTCGGTTAGCCTTAACTAACCGGGTTCCCGAAATAATAGTTAGGAACCCCTAACCACAATGCAGTATATCACTATCGTACAATTTTGTCAATAGATTTTTGTTAATTTTTTCATTTTAATTTATAATTAACCAATTATTTTCCGTTATTGTAAAAGCTTTTTTAATATTGTATAATTATATATCAGTCAAACATATTAATTGTGGAGGCAAAAATGAAGGCTGCTTTTTATACCCTTGGCTGCAAAGTCAACCAATATGAAACACAGATCATGGAACAGGCTTTTTCAAAAGCCGGTTTTGAAATTGTGGACTGCGAAAGCTCCGCGGATGTTTATGTAATAAACTCCTGCACCGTTACCGGAACAGGCGACAGAAAATCCCGTCAGATGGTGCGCCATTTCCGCAGAAAAAATCCCAATGCGGTAATTGCCCTTACCGGCTGTTATCCCCAGGCTTTTCCGGACGATGCTTCCCTTCTTCTTGAAGCAGACGTTATAACCGGTTCCGCCGACAGAAGCCAGGTTCTTCCCGCAGTTTTCGATGCCCTTGACGGAAAGCGCGTTGTTCATATAACTCCGCACGAAAAGTTTGAGGAATTTGAACCCATGCAGGCCAGCGGAATGCTCGACCGCACCAGAGCTTTTGTCAAGATCCAGGACGGCTGCGACAACCGCTGTTCCTATTGCATTATTCCGAAAGCAAGAGGACATGTCCGCTCAAAGCCGCTTAAAGATATTGAGCGCGAACTCGAAAGTCTTCTTTCCCATGGATACACCGAAGTTGTTCTTGCCGGAATAAACCTTCCTTTTTACGGAAGGGATCTCGGCCTTTCCCTTATCAACGCTGTGGAACTTTCCTGTGAAATCATGCCGAGGGTTCGCCTCAGCTCCCTTGAACCGGAACTCCTTTCAAGAGATGACGTTGAACGCCTTGCGAAACTCCCCAACTTCTGTCCCCAATTCCATCTTTCTCTTCAAAGCGGCTGCGACAGAACTCTTAACCGCATGAGAAGAAGATATAACACCGATATGTACCGCGAAGTTGTAGAAAATATCCGGGAATTTTTCCCCAACGGCGGACTTACCACCGATGTTATAGTCGGTTTCCCGGGTGAAACCGAAGAAGATTTTGAGGAAAGCTGCCGCTTTATTGAGGAAATTGGTTTTGCAAAAGTTCATGTCTTCCCCTATTCCAGAAGAACCGGAACCGACGCCGCGGATATGCCCGACCAGATTCCCAATTCTGTTAAAACCGAAAGAGCCGCAAAAATGGCAGAAAGAGCCGAAGCTGTTCGCCATAAATTCCTTGAAGAACAAGTTGGCAAAACCGAATCCGTTCTTATCGAATCCGTTATCAAAGACGGCATGATGAACGGTTATACCATGAATTACACCCCCGTTGTTATCCCTGCGGTAAAATCCCTTCTCTGCACCGTTCAGGAGGTTGTTATAACCGGTGTTTCCGGCGATGTCTGCACCGGAAGGATAAAAAATCCTCCGGTCGGATATGACCCCATGGGCATGTTTGAATAAAGAAAAAACGGCAGAAACCGCATGTTTCCGCCGTTTTTTTGATACCAAAAAATTTTTCGAAAAAAATTTTTAAAAAAGTGTTGACATTTTTCCTTCACTCGTGTATAATAATCAACGTTGACCCCACAAGGTCATTGTGGCCCGGTAGTTCAGCTGGTTAGAACGCTAGCCTGTCACGCTAGAGGTCGAGGGTTCGAGCCCCTTCCGGGTCGCCACTTTGCTGATGTAGCTCAGTAGGCAGAGCACTTCCTTGGTAAGGAAGAGGTCATCAGTTCGAATCTGATTATCAGCTCCATCAAGCCGCTGCATCAAGCGGCTTTTTGCTATGTTGGAGCTTTTATATAGATGAACTTCGCTTGGAAAACAGTTTCCTGCGGAGTTATTTTTTTGCAAAAAATTGCGGTGTGCCGGAAGGCACACCGCTTTTTTATAATGTTACTGTAAATTTTGCTCCGCCTTCCGGGCGGTTTTCCGCAAAAACTTTTCCGCCGTGAAGAATAAGAATGTTTTTTACAAGGGCAAGCCCAAGCCCATTGCCTTCCTCTTTATGTGAAGAATCGCTTTGATAAAATTTATCAAAGATATGTTTTATGGAATTTTCATCAATTCCCGGACCGCTGTCCTCAACGGTGCAGATTATTTTTTCCGCTTCCTCAAAAAGCCTTATTTTAAGAATTCCGCCCTCCGGATTAAACTTTACGGCGTTTGCAATAAGATTGTTCCACACATGGAACATAAGATTTTCGTTGCCCTCGAATTCGATTTCGCAAAGGTCGATATCAAGTTCGATATCTTTTTCTTCCCATTCCCGCTCAAAGGCAAGAACCGCCTGGCGTATCTGTTCATCAAGACGATATTTTTTCCGGTTTGACTGGATTGCCTTGTTATCAACTTTTGAGAGAAGAAGAATATTTCCCACAAGGGTCGAAAGGCGCCTTGTATTGAAAAGTATCTTTTCGGTATAAACTTCCTCTTCCGGGCTGCAGTCGGGATTGCACTGAAGAAGAGTTGCGTAGCCTTCAATGGCATTGATAGGTGTTTTGAATTCATGGGAAACATTTGAAACAAAATCCGTCTGCAAAATTTCCGTTGCGGAAAGTTCCTTTGTCATAAGGTTGAAGTTTGAGTACATATCCTTTATTTCGCGGAACGGAGTTTTTGTTTCAAGCCGTATATCAAAGTTTCCTTTCGAAACTTCGTTCATGGCGTTGCTGAGTTTTGTAATCGGACCGAAGAAAAGTTTTCCGAGATAAAAAGTAAGCGAATAACCTATCATAAGGTTGAAAATAATGAACCAGAGCAGAAGAAAAGTAAGTTCTCTTGTGTGAAAAACCCTGCTCAAAAGAAATGCCAGCACCGTTGAAACAACAAAGGTAAGCGCAAGGCAGACCATTACCGCAAGGGTAAACCAAAGCCTTGTGCTCCGGCGGACAATTTTTCTTGTTTTTTCAATTTCGTTTATCTTCATGCTTTCACAACCTTATAGCCCACTCCGCGGATAGTCACGATTTTGAAATCCGGGTTGTCGCGGAACCTTTCGCGAAGTCGGCCGATATGTACGTCAACGGTATGGGTGTCGCTTTCGCTTTCATATCCCCATATATCGTCCATAAGCTGCTGGCGGGTAAAAATTTTTCCCGGGAAAGAAGCCATTTTATAGAGCAGCATAAATTCCTTCTGAGGAAGGATCATGCTTTCCTTCGGGGTCGTGACCATAAGGGAATCGCATTCCATAACGGTTGAACCGATTGTCTGGCGGCGTTCGTTTATCATCTGCGCCCGGCGCAGAAGTGCGCCCACACGGAGGACCATTTCGTTTATATTTACCGGTTTTACCATAAAATCGTCCGTTCCGGAAAGGAAGCCGAGGCGCATATCGTCAAAAGCGTCCTTCGCGGTTATCATCATTACCGGAACAAGGTTTCCGCTTTCCCGAAGAGTCCTTACCAGTTCATAACCATCCATAACCGGCATCATGATATCGGAAATTATAAGGTCATAGTAATCGCTGTCAAGGGCATCCAGCGCTTCCCTTCCGTCGGAAACACCTTTTACTGTGTATCCGTTTTTTGTAAGAACATGCTGAAAAAGCTGGCGGAGTTCTTTGTCATCCTCCGCAATAAGAATTTTAAACATCCGGACATTCTCCTTTTTTATGGTTTCTTCCAATATTATAATGCCATATTTTCAAATTGCTGTAAACAAAAGTTCAACAAAAGTTGAATTTTCTTTACAAAATACCAATGGATACTGTATAATGATATCGGAATAATTTTTCGGAGGAATTTTAAATGAACTACAAAGCTTTTCTCATCGAAGCAGGAAAAAAAATGCTCCATTCCGGTCTTACCGTCGGAACCTGGGGAAACATCAGCGTCCGCGACCCTGAAACCGGATATGTTTACCTCACCCCTTCCGGCATGCCTTACGAAACCCTTACCGAGGACGATATCGTTGTTATGGACGTTGACGCAAACCGCATCGAAGGCGAGCGCAGACCCACCATCGAATATCTTATGCACCTTGGAATCATGAAAAAACGCCCCGACGTAAACGCTGTTATCCACACTCACCCTATCTATTCCCAGATTTTCTCTCTTCTCCATGAAGAAATTCCGCCCGTTATTGACGAAGCCGCCCAGGCTCTTGGTGCAAACCCCATCCGCATCACCGAATATGCCCTTCCCGGTTCTGTTGAAATGGCAGAAAACGTAATCAACACCCTCGGCGATGACGCAGCCGTTCTTATCGGAAACCACGGCGCAGTTGCCGTTGGCAAAGACATGGAAACCGCTTTTAAGGTAACCACCATTCTTGAAATGACTTCCCAGATTTATTATATGGCAAGATGCATCGGCACCCCGAAACCCATTCCTCAGGATAAAGTTGATTATATGGTCAACGTAACCGTTAAGGAATACGGTCAGAAAAAATAAAATTTTACAAAAACAAAAAGTCCATGTTCGTTCCGAACATGGACTTTTTTGTTATTCTTTTTCGGTTTTGTCAAGAAGCTTTTTATAAGGCATAAGCATGCCTTCATTCATCTTGTTCCCCATCTTTGCTTTTATTTTCGGATTTCCTATCATTGCGCCAACGGCATACATTGCAAGCATTCTGGGCCATTTTTTCTGCGGAAAATCATACTGACCGTGGGATTTATAGAATTTATGGTCTGCTTTCATCATTCCCTGCATCTGCCAGATAAGGTCGCGGAAAATCTTCATTCCGCCGATTCCATAAAAATTCTGCGGCTGAACATATTTATTTTCTATTGCATAATCAAGGGTTTTTGCAAGGCGGTCGATTTCCTCATCCGGACCCTTTTCATCAGTTGCGACGCCGGCAAGAAAATTCCCGCCGACCTGCGCCCTTGCTTCGATTATCATACGGAGGTTTTCCTCTTCGGAAAGATTTCCGGAAACAAGATAGCCGAAAGGCATTCCCATGGTAACGGTACGGTGACCGTTGCAGAACTGGCGGTCGTCATACATTTTGAAAAGGGCGCCCATGGAATGATCCTTTATGCTGAACGCATAGACAATAGCTTCGCCTGTCTGGAGTTCATTCCGGAGGAAATCATCAAATCCGTCTTTATAAACGCATTTTCCGGAAACTGCGCAGCTGAAACAGCCAAGGCAGCCGCCGGCAAAGGGATATTCCCGGATATTGACCACTCTTGTTTTTCTCGGAAAAACAGCGCAAAAGCGTTTTATCATTGATTCAAGCTGTTTGTTTTCCGGTTCGCAGTCAGTTATTATAACAACATCGCCGGGTTTGTTTTCTTCGGTTTTTCCGGGAATCGAAACCGCGATATTTTTCGGTGCGGAAGGTTTTTCCGGCGCGGTTTCAAAAAAACCGTTTTCTGTATTCCATATAACAAAATCAAAAAATTCCTTTGCTTCCTTTTGTCCTTTTTCGGAAAGAAGATCGTCCATATCCGCGGAAAGGCCTTTGATATATTTAAAGCCAAGATCAAAGCAGTTATCACGGATATAATTATGAGCGGTTATATCATAAAAATGTTTCGATGTGGAAAACTGGGTTGCGAATTTTTCCGAAAGATCGGTTTTGCTTTCCTTAAGAAGTTCGATGAATCTGTGGAGCTGACAAGGCGCAACAAAAGTATAGACCGGATAGGAAAAGATGACAAGTTCCGCATTTTCGATCATTTCTTTTGCTTTTGAAAAATCTTTTTCAAGCGCTTTTATTTTCTGTCCTGCATCAAGAACGGAAAATTCATGTTCCGGGTGGAGTTTTTCAAGATATTTGAAAGTCTGAAGAGTTATGCTGAATTTGCCTTTCGGGCTTCCGTTAACAATAAGAATTTTCATTTTTCTCTCCGCTTCTTCGTTTTTACTTTTTAAATAAGTATAGCACCCTTTTGATTTTTAAACAAGCCGGGCAATCGGTGCTCAAAAAAAGAATCCCGTGCTCAATTTTGAGCACGGGAGTTTTGTCTGCTTTATCAGATATCAAGAACGTATCCGAGAAGAAGATTAGTTGTGTTAAGAAGTCCGGAAATATGTGTCCTTTCCATTCCGTGGCTGCAGTAAACCGCCATTCCGAAGGTTGCCGCGCAGAGATTGTTTCCCGCTCTTACTGCGGCGTTTGCATCTGTTCCGTAATGATAATAAATATCAACTTCGTAATCACATTCCGCTTTTTCCGCATAGGCGATAAGACGGTTGGTAAGTTCAAAATCATAAGGCGCAGAAGCATCTTTTGCACAGATGGAAACAGCATATTCGTTTCCATCATAACCGGGACCGATAAGGCCTATATCGATTGCTACATATTCTGAAACTTCCGGAGGAACGTAGGTTCCGCCGAATCCGATTTCTTCAGAATAAGGGAACGCAAGAATTGTTCTGTATTTTGGTTTAAGGTTGTTTTCGGAAAGATATTTAAGCATTGTAAAAACACAGGCGATGGCGCCTTTGTCGTCAATAAAACGGGATTTGATATATCCGTTTTCGGTTACCTGGCAACGGGGTTCAACGGAGATAAAATCCCCATGGCGAATTCCGAGAGCTTTTACGTCCTCTTTGGAGGAGATTTTTTCATCAAGGATAACCATCATAGTGTTTTCATCCCGGGGTAAAGTCCTTGCATCATCAAAAACATGAACAGAATGGCTCTGGCAGGTCATAAGGCCGGTATATTCTCTTCCGTCGCGGGTGTGTATCGTTACGGTTTCGCCCTCATAGCTGCTGTAGTTGACTCCGCCAAGCTGGCGGACACGGATCATTCCGTCCTTATCAATGGTGCGGACAACCATTCCGAGAGTATCCGGGTGTGCGCCGACAAGGACGGTTTTGGAATTGTCTTCACCTTCGAGAGTTATATATGCGGTGCTTTTATTATCATAAGTTACCTTATGGCCGAATTTTGCGGCATATTCTTCAAGAATCGGATTCATTTTTACATAATAGCCAACGGGGCTGGGGGTATTTACGATATCTTTGAAACAATCGATAAGAAATTTTTCATCAACGTTGAATCTCATAAAAGCGTTTTCTCCTTCGTGATTTTTCACAATTATTATAGTACAGTTGTTTTTTTGTTGCAAGTGCGCCGGCCCTGCTTTTTGCCTTGACATAAAAGTAATATAATGATAAATTTATTATAATTGACAAAACATCGGGAAAAATTTCTTAAGATACTTTAAAGAATTTATCCTTATTGATGAAAACGGAAAAATTACCGGACTTTTCTGATAGGAGGAAAAAGATGAAACTTATAATTGCATCCAACAACGCACATAAACTTGTTGAAATGAAAGCTATCCTCGGCCAGTATTTCGAAGAAATACTTTCTCTTCGCGAAGCCGGAATCGACCATGAAACAATCGAGGACGGTGAAACCTTCCTTGAAAACGCAGAGAAAAAGGCAAGGGAAATTGCCGAAATTTCCGGCTGCTGTGCAATTGCAGATGACAGCGGCATCTGCGCCGATGCTCTTGGCGGCGCCCCGGGAATTTATTCCGCAAGATTTTGCGGACATCATGGCGACGATGAAGCCAACAACAGGCTCCTTCTTGAAAAACTCAAAAATGAAGAAAACAAAAAAGCCCATTACACCTGCGCAATTGTTCTTGTTTATCCGGACGGAAAGAAAATTTCTGCCGAAGGCTATCTTTACGGTGAAATAACCGAAAACCGCGCGGGCAAAAACGGCTTTGGCTATGACCCATATTTCTACCTTCCGGAATACGGCTGCACCACTGCCGAACTTGATCCGGAAGTCAAAAACAAAATCAGCCACAGGGCAAACGCCATTCGCGAGCTTGTTAAAAAACTTAAGAATCAGTAATAACAAAAGCTCCCGTTTTCCGGCGGGAGCTTTCTCGTTTACAGCAAATATAGTATTTTGATACAATCAAAGCAGAATTTTAAAAAGGTGGTTTTTTTCTTGTCGGAACAGCTTCTTTTGATTTTTGAGATAATCGGCACCGTTGCTTTTGCTTTTTCCGGTGCAATGGTCGGCCTTTCAAGAAAAATGGATATTTTCGGGGTGACGGTTCTCGGAATCGTAACCGCAGTCGGCGGCGGAGTTATCAGAGATATTGTTCTCGGGCTCACTCCTCCGGCAACTTTTAAAAACCCCGTTTATATCTCGGTTGCCATAGCTGTTTCCATAATTCTGTTCATTCCTTCCGTAAGACGTTTTCTTTTTAAAAAGCAAAACGCCTTTGATAAAGCAATGCTTTTTATGGATTCCGTCGGACTTGGAATTTTCACCGCTGTCGGTGTCGAAACCGCCTGCATCGCGGAGCACCGGAATCTTTTTCTCCTGGTTTTTGTGGGAATGATAACCGGAATCGGTGGCGGGGTTTTGCGCGACGTTCTTTCCGGAAACACCCCATATATTTTTGTAAAGCATTTTTATGCAAGTGCTTCGCTCATCGGTGCGCTGGTATTTATTGTCTTATGGAAAATTTTCGGCCAGTCCGCCGCCACCCTCGGCTGTGCTTTTTCCGTAACTGTGCTTCGCCTTTTGGCGGCAAAATTCCGCTGGAGCCTTCCCAAGGCTGCCGAAGATTTTTAAAAACAAAAAGGCGCACAAATGTGCGCCTTTTTTACTGCAATTTTCTGAGATATGCAGTTCCGCTGTTTTCTTCAAAACCTTTTGTTCCGATATCATCCGGCAGCCATGTCGGTGAAATCCTTTCGCCGTTTTTTGCCGCTTCCGAGCGGACTTCCTTTTGGGTTGGCGCGATCTTTCCCATATAATATTCGGTTTTCTTTTTATTCATTTTTCAAAACCGCCTTTCTTTTATTGTGCTCAAAGCCAAAAATCCGTGCTCGTTATTTGAGCACGGATTTTTTTTGGCTTATTTTTCCTTTGGGGAAAAGGTTGAATTGTTCCCGGAAAGTTCCGCCTGATAACCGAATCCCCATTGGGGATCGATTTTCATGCTGCCTTTTTCCTCAAAATTTTCTCCGCGCGGTGGCGCAGCCATTTCCACATAGGGTCGCAAGGTTTCCCAATCGTTAACCTTTTTTCCGTTATGGGGAATTGGCGGTTTATATTTTTTCGAGTTTTTCATTTTTTATCACCTCGAAATTATTTTTTCCGCCAGCGGTTTTTCTATTCATTTTATCATTTCAAGCCTATTCTTTCCAAAACGTCCTGTTGCGGTTATTTTCGGTTTTGCAATTTCGTTTTCCGGTTTTTCCGGTAAACTTTCCGGAATATATTTTTCTCCGAAACCTTCAACAATGTTTCGGGCAATGCCCTCGGCGATTTGTTCTCTGTTTTTCAGATATTTTTCGAAATCATCGGAATTTGTGAGAAAACAAATTTCGATCAAATCTGCCGAAACACCGTTTTCCCAACATGTTCTGATAAAACCGAAATAATCTTTTTCAGCGGAAACCGCATCGAAACGTCTTGTTTCTCTGTTGAGCCTTTTATCAAAAGTTCTGTTTCTGTCAAAATAGCTGTTGCTTCTTGCAAAAGGCATTCTTATTCTGAAAATTTTCCCAAGAGTTTCGTAAAAACCGCTTTCGATTCCGGCGATTTTTTCCGCATGCGGAACAAAAACTTCTGTTCCGTTTGCGCTTTCGCTTGAAAAACCGTTGAAATGAACAGAAACTGCAAAATCCACACCGGCTGAAACAAGGACTTTTGCCCTTTGGTCAACGTTTCCCGGATTTATATCTGTTCTTCGGGTAAGAACCGTTTTAAAACCGTTGCGAAGCAGGTGTTTTTCAATCAAAAGCGCCTGTTCAAGAGTAAAATCCCTTTCAAAAAGTCCGTCCTTAACCGTGTTTATTGTATAAGTCCCGGAAGAATTTCCGCCATGTCCCGGATCTATTCCGACAGTTGCTTTCATTTTGCGTTCAGCTCCTCATCAATATCATCTTTTCTCGGTGCATTATAAGTCATCGCAAGGGCAGAATCTCCGATTCCTGCGGTGGTCGGGTCAACAAGTACGCCAAGAGTTGTGAGTGCAGTTATCACCGCAGTTCCAAGATTAAGCACCATGCTTTCGGTAAGTGCCGGAACAATTCCGAAAGCTCCGAGCAGGCAATAAACAAAGCTCACCGCCGCCGGAATAACGGTTGTCCAAAAGACCGGGTTTTTGACCCTTGCTTTCCAGTTAATGTTTTTAATAATGTTCATAATTTTCCCTCCTTAAAGTCCAATTTGTGCCAGCATCCAGGCAACGACCGCGGCAGTTATAAGATTAAGCACCTTTTCCGCCATCGAATCCCACCTTTTGCCGGGTTTTTCTTTTATTTGTTTTAAATCACCTTTCATCTCCGCAAGGTCATCGCGCATATTTTTCTGTTCAACAACCATTTGTCCGACCGCCTGAGTAAGGCTCCGAAGTTCCTTTTGCTCTTCTTCAAGGTTGTCTATCCGCCTTTTATTTGATTTGGCAAGGTCAAAAATAAGCTGATGCTCGCGGGCAATTTCTTCGCTGTCCATTCTCATTCTCCTTTCATTATATGTTTTTCTTCCTGCGGGGATTTTGTTTTTTTGAAAAGTGCCCGCAAACTTTTATGCACGTTTTGTGTTGTTTGTTGTTGATATAATTAAAATTTTATTCTCAAAAGAATATAATGCGCCTTATAGCACGTTTTGTGTTGTAGCATTCCGAAGAAAAAGGCGCAGGCTATGCGCCTTTTTTCAATAAATCGATTTTATTCCAAGAATTTCTTCAAGTTCAATGTCGGAACAAACATATACCGCATCGATGCATTCATCGTTATATACGCCGATTTTTTGTCCTTCAAAATAGTAAATCTGAATCTGGCTGTAGCCGATATCTTCGATAATCTCTTCCTGCTCAAGGCCTTTTAATCCATTTTGAATTTTCCTGCAGGTTTTTGAAAATTCCATTTTGCTCATTTCGTTATGTATCGGGTAAAGGTATCTGTATTTATCTTTTTTTCTCATAAAAACACTTCCCTTACTTTTTGTAATATTTTCTGTGGATTTCCCAAATTGCGTCTTCGCGGGAAAGTCCTTTTATGTCCATTTTCTCCGCAACCTGTTCTTCAAAATCGAGAAGGCCCTGTTCTTCATAAAACCTTTCCACAAGTTTCGGATCATCAAGAAGAGCAGCTCCGCCGCTGAAAATCCGGTTACGCATTTCAACAAGTTCTTTTGCCGCTCTTTCACAGCCGACTGTTTTCAGAAATATGCTCATACGCGTTTCGGTAAGACTGTCGCCCAGCATATTTCTGCCGTCTTTTTTCCAGTTAATTCCCTTGTTATGTATCAATGCGGAAATTTCGTGCAAAAGGCTGTTTGCGCTTTCGGTTTCAACTTTTTCATCAAAGTTCCTTATGCGCTTTTTAAGAAATTCTCTTTGGGAAAGTTTAAGAACAGCCTTTTGGCCTTGGCTTGGCAAAAATTCGTAAATCCCTTCAAGAATTCCCGTTTTGGAATCCATCCATATTTCGCAAAGTCCTTTTTCAAGATAGCAAAGTTTTCTTCCGTGGCGTTCCGGTTCCGTTTGCAAAATGCGTTTTACGTCCTCGAATTCAATTTCGCTTGTCCAGAAATATTCGATGCAGCCAAGCCCAACGGTGAAATTCGGGATTTTCCCTTTAATCTCAAAGTTTCCGCCGGCAAAAGTTCCGATAAGTTCTTCGTCGATTCGCTTTTCGGTTTCTCTGCATATTGCAAAAAGTTTGGCGCGGAATTCTTTATCAAGTTCATCCGGTTCGGGCACTTTTTCTTTTCTGCCTTTTCCGTAAACAAGAAAAAGTGCCTCATATTCCCTTGTGTTTCTGTTGTTTGTAAATCGATTCTGCAAAAACAACTGGCCACAATCCAGTTCATATCGTTTTTCTGCTCCTTCAACCCAATACTTAAAATCCCAGACTTCCTGCCTTAAATGCTCGCCGTTTGGAAGAAAACAATCATTTAAAATATAATCAAAATATTTTTCAAGCTCTTTCCATTTTGGAAAATTTCTGTAATTAAATACCTCTTCATTTTCATCAAGATACTCAAAATACGAATTGACTTTCATTTTTCAACAACTCCGCACATATATTGTCTGTTTATTCTCTTTTTTCTTCAGAATAATTTAAAAATTCCTGCGATACATCTTTGTTTTTCCTTGATATTTTATCTCCATAAGCATCCAGCGATATATCAAAAAGCCTTGGGGTACTGCTGACCAGGCCACCGGTGCCTCCAATTAAAAAATCCATTCCCGCTTCCGAAAGATAATCTTGGGCATCTATCAAATCTTTTTCAATAAAATTTCTTATTGGTTCTTTCAAAAAATATTTCTCCTTTATAATTGTACTTCAACTTCCAACAATCGTCAATGTTTCCATTCTGTTTCCCCATTGGCCGCGGATCTCTCCGCGGCCAACTTTTTCAAGGTGCAAAAGTGCCGTTTTTAGTTGAAAACACGTTTCGTGTTACCATGTTTCAAAAGAAAAGGCGCAAGACCTGAGCCCTTAATCAACTCCGCATATTGTAATTATAGGACTATTTTCATTTTCCCACTCTATCCAACAAAAATATTTCTCCCACTCTTCCAAATCATCATTACATTTTAGATATTCTTTTTCAAATTCATCTACTAATCCAAGAGGTATCAGCCACCCCGAAAGATTTTCGCCTTCCATAAATCCATTGTCAAAGTCATGTCCTTCTCCTGCATCCAAGAAAAAAACTTCTCCTTTTTTTGAAGCTTCTTTTTGAACCAACGCAAAAAAACGTTCGAATTTTTCACCTTCTTGCGTTCTTAACCCTCGCATTTGTTATTCCTCCTTCCAATATAGTTACAAATTTTTTACTATTTTCCATTGTAACTACAACATCTTTACCCTTTATATAAAATTTAGGTTGCCCCGTTTGTCCTCTCCAATTATCACCTACAGCAACCTCATCTGCGTTATCTATAATATCGTCTATTATATTTAGAAACTTTATTCTGTCTTCTTCTTTTCCGGGGTCAAGGCCATAGTCTTTTGTGTGCTCTCTTATTTTTTCACCGATTTGTTTTTCTGTAATTATAATATCATTGGTATTTCGAGAATTCAACGCCTCTCGGAATTTTTTATTATCCTCCGGAACAAATGTGTGTGCTTGGCTGTATAGCACATCATCAACCTTGTTGTTTTTCCCGATGTAATCGTCGGCTTTGGTCGAAAGAATTGCAAACGAGGTTTTGCCTAAAGATCTTTTCGCCGCTTCTTCTTTGGAATAACCTTGCTCTCGAAGGTTTCGGTATGTATCAAATCCTTCGCCAACGCCTTGCGCATAATCTCCCGCTTTGAATCCAAGAAGGCTGTAACCAAGATTTTTCGAAGTATTATCCAGAAAATCAACTACTTTTCCGTTAACTCCGTTTGCCTTCGCGTTTCCAAAGTTTCTTTGCGCCTGGTCT
>JAGBAZ010000037.1 GCA_018110905.1 Oscillospiraceae bacterium | reverse complement strand
TTTCAAGCTGTTAGAATTGCTCGGAAACTAACATCTTTGCTCTTTTTTGCTCTGGTTATATAATACCTGCCGTTTGTGATGACTTTGTGATGATGTATTTTCACTTTGGTTACAATCCAAAACCAGTTTGGTAAAACTTTTCGAAAAAACTGTTACAAAGTTTAATTGTATTTTAATGTTGCGAAAACCGACAAAATATAGTATTATATTTAGTTAGAGAATTATTAAAAAGGAGGCGACGGTTCTTGGAAAAAATTATTGTAAAAAGCGAGGCAGAAACCGCCGCTTTTGCAAAAAAATTTGCCGGAACACTTAAACCGGGCAATATAATTGCCTTTAAAGGAGGCCTTGGAGCGGGAAAAACCACCTTTACAAGATATATGTGCGAAGCCCTTGACTGTAAAGACGATGTTTCAAGCCCGACTTTCGCTCTTGTTCATTGTTACCGGGCAAAAATCCCGGTATGTCATTTTGACATGTACCGCATAAACACCTTTGATGACCTTTATTCCACCGGTTTTTTCGATTATCTGGATTCCGGCGCGGTGCTCGTAATTGAATGGAGCGAAAATATAATTGATTTTATCGGCGATGAAGAAATAATCACCGTTGAAATAAAACGCCTTGGCGACACCGAAAGGGAAATTTCTGTTGAAAGGAGCGACCTTATAAATTGAGGATCCTTGGTTTTGATACTTCCGCAAAAGCGGCTTCGGTCGCTCTTTCCGAAAACGGAAAATTAATTTCCGAATTTTATCTCGACAGCGGCTTTACTCACAGCGAAACCGTTCTTCCGATGGCAAAAGCCGTGCTTGATGCAGCAAGAATAACCCCCGCAGACATCGACCTTTTTGCTGTAAACTGCGGACCCGGTTCCTTCACCGGACTTCGTATCGGAATTGCCGCCGCAAAAGCCCTTGGCATGAGCCTCCAAAAGCCCTGCGCTGCTGTTTCAACTCTTGAAGCTCTTGCCTATAATATGCAAAGTTCCGCCGGAATAATCTGTGCCGCAATGGACGCAAGATGCAGCCAGGTTTACACCGCTTTTTTTGAAAGCGACGGCGAAAACATGACCCGCCTTTGCGAGGACCGTGCCGTTTCCACGGACGTCCTTTTTGAGGATATTAAAAAATACGTTTCCGAAACCGGAGAAAAAGTTTGGCTTGTGGGCGACGGCGCCGCACTTTGCCATAAAAAATTCGGCGAAGAATTCGTAAAAACCGCACCTCCCCAGCTTGTTCTCGGACATGCTTCCGGAACCTGCATTGCGGCGCAAAAACTTTTTGAAAACGGAAAAACAGTTTCCGCCGGGGAACTTGTTCCGAATTATCTTCGCCTTGCTCAGGCGGAAAGAGAAAAGCTTCAGAAAGAAGGTAAATTATGATCGCACTTGGATCTGACCACGGCGGCTTTCTCTATAAAGAGGAGCTGAAAAAACACCTTGATGAAAAAGGCATCGAATATATCGATTTCGGTACCGACAGCACCGCTTCCTGTGATTATCCCGTTTATGCGGAAAAAGTCTGCAAAGCTATCCAATCCGGCGAATGTGAAAAAGGCATCCTTATCTGCGGAACCGGAATCGGAATGAGCATTTGTGCAAACAAATTCAAAGGAATCCGCGCAGCCTGCTGCGGCGACCATTTTTCCGCTGAATTCACCAGAAAACACAACGATTCCAACGTCCTTTGCATGGGCGCAAGAACCATTGGCGCCGGTGTTGCTCTTCAGCTTGCAGATATCTTCCTTTCCACCGAATTTGAAGGCGGACGCCACCAGAAACGCGTTGATATGATCACCGCTTTTGAGGAAAATTAAAATGCCCGTTATATCGAAGTTCGATTACGATAATTTTTACGACATATTTTTTAAGGGGGAACCATATATCATGAAAAAACCTTTTATTCTTGATCATCCGCTTGTTCAGCACAAACTTTCCATCCTCAGAAGAACCACCACCGGAACAAAAGATTTCCGTGAACTTATCAGCGAAATCGGTACTCTTCTTTGCTATGAAGCAACCCGCGACCTTGAGCTTGAACCGGTTGAAATCGAAACCCCTATGTGCAAATGCACCGCAAAACAGCTTAAAGGCAAAGCACCCGTAATTGTTCCTATCCTCCGCGCAGGTCTTGGAATGGTTGACGGCGTTCAGAAACTTATGCCCAGCTCCAGAGTCGGTCACATCGGCCTTTACCGCGACGAAGAAACCGCACAGCCCATCGAATATTTCTGCAAACTTCCTGTTGATATCGCAGACTGCAGAGTTTTCCTTGTTGATCCGATGCTTGCAACCGGCGGCAGCGCAATTGATGCTATCGGCCAGCTTAAAAAACGCGGCGTAAAAGATATCAGCTTCCTCTGCATCATTGCTGCACCCGAAGGCCTTGAAAAACTCAACGTTGCTCATCCCGACGTACAGATCTACTGTGCGGCTCTTGATGAACGCCTTAATGAAGTAAACTATATTCTTCCCGGTCTTGGTGACGCTGGCGACAGAATTTTCGGTACCAAATAATGAAAATAATGTCCGTCGATTTCGGCGACGCAAGAACCGGCATTGCCATGTGCGATAAAACCGAATTTCTTGCTTCCCCGATAACCGTTATCCACGAAAAACGCTTTGAGCACGCCATCGAAAAAACCGCAGACGAAGCCATTAAAAACAAGGCTGAAGCGGTTATTGTCGGTCTGCCGCTTAACATGAACGGCAGCGAAGGCCCGAGAGCGGAACTTTGCCGCGAATTTGCCGCAAAGCTTTCCGAAAAAATCTCCGTTCCGGTAAGAATGTGGGACGAACGCCAGACAACCGTTTCCGCCGCCGGTTTTCTTAACGAAACCGATACCCGCGGAAAAAAGCGCAAGGCAGTTATCGATGCCGTTGCGGCTGTTATAATTCTTGACAGCTATCTTCAATGGCGCAAAAACCACCCCGGCGAATTTTAATTTAATCATAACCACTAGTAAACTAGTGGTTTGCTCAGACCCTAGAAGGGTCAGTACTTGCTGACCCCTCGAAGGGGTACTGAGGGTTAACCATCGCATCACAATTACAGGCAGCCACTAAAGTGGCTGCTTTTTTTGCCTCA
>JAGBAZ010000036.1 GCA_018110905.1 Oscillospiraceae bacterium | reverse complement strand
TGAGGCAAAAAAAGCAGCCACTTTAGTGGCTGCCTGTAATTGTGATGCGATGGTTAACCCTCAGTACCCCTTCGAGGGGTCAGCAAGTACTGACCCTTCTAGGGTCTGAGCAAACCACTAGTTTACTAGTGGTTATGATTATGTAGGAGATGATTTTTTGCTGACCGCTTCTGTTAAAACCACAAAAACCAAAATTATCGGAACACTTTGCGTAATTCTTGCGCTTATAATTGGCATAATACTTTTCTTTGGCGGAAAAGACGCTCAGAGTGCCGCAGAATCGATTTCTCTGCATGTTGCGGATAACAAAGAGAGAATGGAATATATCGCTTCAAAAGGCTTTGAAACGGCCGAGGAACCCTCTTTGGTGGAAGAGGTGCTTCTTCCGGAAGAACCGGACGAAATTCTTTTGGAATATAATGAACTTCAGAAAAAATCTGGTTTTGATCTTTCTTCTTATTACGGAAAAACGGTGAAAAAGTATATCTATCCGCTTGAAGGCGAAACCGAAACTTTTGTTACACTTTATGTTTACGAAGAAAAAATAATTGCGGCGGATGTTGCTTCTCATACGGAAGGCTGGCAAAGACCTATTGACGGCGGTGAAAATATAAGCTAAAATATTTTCATCAAAAAGAAAAAGAGGAACAAAATGGATTACAGAAGAATCACCATCGAAGATGCTCCGGAACTTGCGAAAATCTATGCGGAAACTTTCAATTCCGACCCCTGGTACGATAAATGGACCCAGAAAACCGCAGAAAAGCGCCTTTCTCAAATGATAAATAACGGCGGCTTTTTCGGGATCGTTTCATATAACGAAGAGGGAATAACCGGAATGATCCTTGGAGAAGAGGAACAGTATTTCGACGGAGTAATTTTTAATATAAAAGAATTCTGTGTTAAAAACGATCTCCGCGGAAAAGGGATAGGAACCGAACTTCTTGCGGAATTTGAAAGAATGCTCAAAGGAATGGGTATCCGTGAAACTGTGCTCATGACGAACCTTGAGGACGAAGATTTTTATAAAAAACGCGGTTTCCGCCGCAGCCGCGGAGTTATTTACATGGGAAAAGAATTATGATAAAAAAAGCCGTGCTCGTTTTGAGCACGGCTTTTTCTGTTATGCTTTAATTATTCTTTGCTTTCGCTGTTTTCCGCTTTTTCGGCAAGTTTCTGAGCTTTTTTATACTCTTTTCTTGCTTTTCTTGCGGCTTTGCGTTCCTGCCATTTCGGATTTTTACCAAGGAAAAATCTTACCGCAAAAACGATGGCGGCAATAATAATTGCCCAGATTATGAAATAGGGAATGTTCGCAACAAACCAGACGAAGAAATCCTGTGCTCCGGCCCAGATATCGTAAACATTGTCGCCGAAATCTGCGGAAATTCTTTCCCAAATTGTTTTCGGTTCAGCTGCGGTAACGCGTTTTACTTCGTTTACGTTAAGATGAACGGTGCTGTAATCAACAAGATTGTCATAGGTGCGGAGCTGGCTTTGATAGCTTTCAAGCTGATAGCGAACATCAGTAAGACGCTGCTGAAGAAGGATTATGGTATCGATATTTTCCGCTTCGGAAAGAAGTTCAAGAAGCTGGTCATATTCCGTCTGAAGTGATTTTATTCTTGCTTCGGTGTCAACGTATTGCAAAGTTACGTCTGTGGTATCTTCATAACTGTAAGTAATGTTTCCGAGACCGCCGATGGTGTTTATAAATTCATCAAGTTTGTCGGAAGGTATCCTGCAGGTGAAGCTTGCGTTTCTGTTCGAAGAATAGTTGTAGGAATTTCCGCTTACGCTGGAATTTTCAATATATCCGCCAAGGGAAGAAACTTCGCTCTTGAGGTCTGATATAAAAGTTTCAAACTCAAGAGTTTCAACGTCAAGGTTGAAAGTTCGGATAAGCTTGCGGTTTGTTGGCGCCGTGTTTTCCGAAAGGCTTGCGGAAGTGCTGTTGTCGAAAGCGGAATCTTCGGTAACATATTCCATTTCCGGCATTTCCATCGGTGCTTCCGGTTCAACAGGCTTCATTTCCTCTGTCCAGCCGCCGGCATCAAAGGCTTCGTTTTTGGAATCATAAGAAACTCTGCCCGAACTGCAGCTGCAGAGAATTAAAGCAACGGCAAGAACGATGGCTGAAATTTTGAGTTTTTTCATAATATCAAACCTCCTTTTCACTATAATAGTGTAAAAATTTTCCGATTTTGTTGCATGTTTTTTAAAGTTCCGGATAAATTTTTTCTTCGGGACCTTTGTATTCGTGGTAAGGCGGAACATCTTTCGGGCTCCTTACAATGGTAAGGTCTTCTTCGGGGGGAAGTTCTGCTTCGGAAACGTCAAAAACTTTTTCTCCAAGATATTCGGTCATAAGGGCATAATCATCTGCTTTGCGTTTTTGATAAAAACGGAAAAGTACAATGTATGCGGCAAGTGCGGCGGCGGAAAAAGCGCTTATCGCAGCACCGAGTTTAAGACCGGGGGTGTTATAAACAAAAACAATTTCGTTAAATCCGCGTTCGGCAAAAACCGCCATAAAACCAACGTCAACCTTTTCGATAACGGTTTCTTTTCCGTTAACATAAGCCGTCCAGCCATCTTCATAAGGAATGGAAAAGAAAACAAGATTGTCAGAGGTACAGTAAATTTTTGAAGAAAAACCTTTGTGGTCCGCGGAAAAACTGTAAGAAGAGGAAGATCTTCTGTCAAAGGCTTCGCGATAAAATTCGTCATAGGTGCGTCCGACTTCCGGAGAGGTTTCGTGGTCAAGATACTGGCCGTAAAGTTTTTCCTGGCTTTCGTTTAAAACAAGATAATAGACCAAAGCTTCGGCGCGCTGGGTTTCGTTTATGTTGTAATATTGCTCCTCGGTAATATAATCGTCATAAATGAATCCCATAGGAATATAGTTTTCGTTTCTGAAAATATGATATCCGTTTTCGGTGGAATAATATTTGAAGCCTTTGCAAAGAACGGAATCTTCGGAAACTTCATCGGCATCCGCATAAAGATATTTTACGGAAAGAAGCGAACGGAGTTCGTGATACTGATAATCGGGCTTGCTTGAAACATCGCGTTTTACGTCAACGGTCGGATAAAATTCCATTATCGAAGGAGTAACAACGCTGTGGAAACAGCGGATCGAAGGAATGTTCCAATAAAGTCCCATGTTTTCAAAACATTCGTAAAAATCAGCTCTTACAAAGTTCTTTTCGTTTGCGGGAAGGTCCATTTCTTCGGAAAGGCCGACAGCATCGGTTATTATCTCCTCATGGTCTCCGGCAAAAGTGTAGCCAAGGTTTATATATGCAAAACCGTAAAGCGCACAAAGACATGCGGTCATTCCCACAAGAAAACTGCGGTAATATTTTTTCTTTTGAAGGAACCAGAGTATTGTTACAAGAATAAGACATGCAACGGCAAAACCCGCGCTGAGGAAGAACCATGAATCGTTATAAAGAAGACCGGGTTCCCAGTTTCCGTCATTGTAATGCACTGGAGTAAGGAAAAGAATGATTATAAGCCCGACGGTGACGCAGGCGGAAGGAATGATTCCTTTTCGAAGCTCCATTGTTTCCTGACCGTCCGCGGAAGCTTCAAAAGCTTTGACCGTTGCAAGAACAAGCATAAGAATGAACATATAATACCAGCGGGCATAGAACGAATGGTTGAAAAGAATGAAAAGTGAATTCAGCACCGGAACAAGGGCAAAAATGCAGCAGGCGATGATCATTTTTTTAAGCCAGTCGTTTTTTACACAACGGACATAGGCGATAACACCGGTCATTCCGAAAAGCGGAAGCCAGCCGGCCATGGAAGCCCATTGCGCACCCTGACCGGTGAACATGTTCTGTTTTGAAGGCATGTCCGGAGGAAAGAAAAAGCTTGCGATGATCGCCGGAACACGCTGTTCGCTGTAATAAAGCCACATATTCCATCCGTTGATGAAATTGTCGGCGCCTGTCCTTGGGTTATCAAGGATTGCAAGAACGGAAGGAAGAACCGCGACCGCCGCAACGCAAAGACCGATAACCGATTCGAGAGCGACAAAAAGAAATGCGCGGAATTTGTGAGAAATGTTTTTGTCGGTTATGCGGATGAAAAAATAAAGGACGGTGAAAACAACTTCGCCGATGAAAAACCAATAGTTTACTATTGCGTTAAGGGCAACGGCAATTGCAAACGGGCCGTGTTTGTCTTCGGTGATAAGCATTTCAAGTCCAATGAGGATAAGCGGAAAAAATGCAACAACATCAAGAAAGTGGTTGAAAAAAACGTTATAAATGCAGTAGCCGCTGAATGCATAAAGAAGTCCGCCGATAACCGCAAAGCGTTTGTCTTTAACAAAACGCGCAACATAAAAATATGCGGTGAAAGCGCAGGTCATAAATTTAAGCACAAAGAGCGGGGCCATAAGATATGGTACTGCGGAAGTATCAAAGGGAAGAGTAAGCCAGAAAAAAGGGCTGAAAAGAAGATAGAAAGAATAGGAACCGATAAAGTTTACTCCAAGGTCGGTGTTCCAATCCCAACCGATCTGTCCGTTTGTAACAAGTTCGTGCGCGTGCATATAAAACGCGATCTGCTGACAGTTATAGTCACCATAATAAGTGAAAATTCCGCCGTTCTGATAAACAATAAGCCCGACTGCGGCAATTCCGCAGATGGCGGAAAGCAAAAGCACCATCCAGTGCATTTTTTTATTTGTCTGAATCAAATCTTTAGTCATAAAAAATATCCTCAAATCATTTTTATGTAAATTTCATTTATATACAAATTTCCAATTTAAAGTATAACTCTTTTTACATTAATTTTAAAGAGGAAAAAGAAAAATAACCCGCAAAGAGTCGGAACATACAAAAAAAGACTGTTATTTTGAAACAAAATGTCTTATAATATAATTTATGTATGATCCGCTTGGTGGTGGTCTTTGCGGGTTATTGATAAAACCGGAACGCGTGTTCCATAATATTAGTGCAAAAAAAATTCGTTTTTGTTGCATCGGGAGGAAAAAATTTTGAAAGAAAGCAGATTTTACGCATATATTTCAAGAATGAAACATATTTTCCGCTGGTCGCTTATGAAGAACAGCCAGCAGGAATCCCTTTCTGTCCATACCCTTGATACCGCGGTTATCGCTCACAGCCTTGGACTTTTAAGAAACCGCCGTTTCGGCGGAAACTGTGATGTGGAACATCTTGTAATGCTTGCTATGTATCATGATTGCAGCGAAATTTTAACCGGCGATATGCCAACACCGATTAAATATTATAATCCGGAAATCAAGGAAGCATATAAGGAAGTTGAAGCCGTTGCAAACAAAAAACTTCTTGAAATGCTTCCGGAAGATCTTCGCCCGGACTATAAACCGTTTTTTGATCATTCGGGCGAAGATCCGGAACTTCTTAAATTGCTCAAGGCGGCGGATAAAATTTCCGCTCTCATAAAATGTGTTGAGGAGGAAAATTCCGGAAACCGCGAATTTTCAAAAGCAAAAATCAGCATAATGGAATCCATTGAAGAAATGGGGCTTCCGGAAGCAAAAACCTTTGTGGAAGAATTTCTTCCAAGCTACGGACTTACTATTGACGAACTTAATTAATGCATTATGCTCGAAATCCCGTTGGCAATGCTGCCGACCGCTTTAACGGTTTTTGCGGCGCTTTTACGCATTTTGCGTACATTGCTTCCCCGGCGGTTGTTCATCATATAAACCGCTGTTCCGACTGCTGCGGCAGCTGCAGCACCGCCCATTATGGCAGAAACTGTTTTGTTCATAAAAAATCCCTCCATTCTTTGTTTTGTAAAAATATTTTCTGCAATTTTTAAAAACAGATACGCGGAATTTTTCGGCGATTAAAATGGAGAAAATTTTAAAATTCGAGGTGTTCCTATGGAAAAAAGACCGGCAAGAGTTGCCGCAATACATGATCTTTCCGGTTTCGGAAGATGTTCAATATCCGTAATACTTCCGGTTCTTTCAGCAATGGGAAACCAGGTTTGCCCGGTGCTTACCGCCGTTCTTTCAACCCATACCGGAGGCTTCGGCGAAGTTGTTTTCCGTGATTTAACGGATTACATAAAACCGACCCTTGAACATTACAAAAATCTTGATGTCGATTTTGAAGCTGTTTATTCAGGATTTCTCGGAAGCGAAGAGCAGGTGGATTCCTGCCTTGAATTTTTCAAAAGTTATCCGAACGCTTTGAAAATTGTTGACCCGGTGATGGGGGACAACGGAAAAGCCTATAAAACCTGCACAAAAAGTCTTCAAAACAGAATGAAGGAGCTTGTTGCGGTGGCGGATGTAATTACCCCAAATATGACCGAAGCGGCAATGCTTCTCGGCGAAAACTATCATACGGAACCGATAACCGTTACCGAAGCAAGAAGCCTTTTGCTCAAACTCCATAACCTCGGTCCGAAAATGATAGTGGTTACAGGGGCAGAACTTGCTTCCGGAATCCTTGCAAACATCGGCTATGACAGCGAACAGGGTTCGTTCTGGTATTCGCCGTGCGAATATATTCCGGTGCATTATCCGGGCTGCGGAGATATCTTTGCTTCGGTGCTCATCGGCGCAATGCTTGGCGGAGCGAGCCTTCCGATAGCCATTGGAAAGGCAACGGATTTTGCGGAACTTTGTGTGAAAACCACATTCAGCTACGGAAGCGATCCGCGCCATGGCGTTATGCTGGAATCGGTGCTCGGAAGCCTTATCCGCGGCGATATAATCCCTAAATATAAAACTTTATAAAACAAAAAAAGGACGGCTCGGCCGTCCTTTTTTACTTTAAAAAATGGCATGAGCATCAGCATTTTTTGATAACGTGCTCAAAATTTATGTAAACTGGGAATTGTAAAGGGTGCTGTAAAATCCGCCGAGTTCAAGAAGCTCTTCATGGGTGCCCTGTTCGGTGATTGTTCCGTTTTGCACCACCAGAATGTTGTCTGCATTCTGGATTGTCGAAAGACGGTGAGCAATTACAAAACAGGTGCGTCCTTTCATGAGTTCACCCATGGCTTCCTGAATTTTTATCTCCGTTCTGGAGTCGACGTTGCTGGTCGCTTCATCAAGAATGAGCATGGGAGCATCAGAAAGAAAAGCCCTTGCGATGGTTATAAGCTGGCGCTGGCCTTTGGAAATATTGACGCCGTCATCGGAAAGGACCGTGCCGTATCCTTCCGGAAGGCTTTCGATATATTTATCGATCCTTGCCGCTTTTGCGGCTGCTTTAACTTCATCAAGAGTTGCGTTTTCTCTGCCGTAAACAATGTTTTCAAAAATCGTTCCGTGGAAAAGCCATGTGTCCTGCAGAACCATCGTAAAAGCCTTGCGAAGGTCTTTTCGTTTTATCTGCATTGCCGGTATCCCTTCAAGGCGAATTTCGCCGGAATCCACATCGTAAAAACGCATAAGAAGGTTGATTATCGTTGTTTTTCCGGCACCGGTGGGACCGACTATTGCAATGGTCCTTCCCGGTTCGGCTTTTACGGAAACATGTTTGAGAATTGGTTTTTCAGGAACATATCCGAAGGTGATGTCATCAACTTCAACGGAGCCTTTTACATCATCAAGACCGACCGCGTCCGGAATGTCCGCAGGTTCCGGTTCTTCGTCAATAATTTTGAAAACCCTTTCCGCAGCGGAAAAAGCGGACTGGAATTCGTGAAGAATGTTGGCAAATTCGTTGATGGGGCCTGCAAATTTTCTGGAATACTGAACAAACTGGGCAACGCCGCCGAGAGTGATGAAGAAAACCGAAGATTCTTCGACTTTTCCGCCGAAGGAAAGCATGTAAAGGATTCCGCCGAGCATTGCAACAAGCGACATGGAAAGATTGTTGATAAAGTTTACGGAGGGACCAAGGGTCGCGCCGTAGTATTCGGCTCTGTAATATGCTTCCATTGCGGTTTCGTTTCTTTCGTTGAACCGACCGGAGATAACGTCCTGTTTTCCGTAAGCTTCAATACTTCTTGTTCCGGAAAGCATTTCTTCCGCAAAACCGTTCAGTTCGCCGAGTTTTTTGGAACGTTCGCTGAAAAGCGGACGGACTTTTTTTGAACGGTAACGGGTGAAAAGGATAGAAGCCGGAACGGTGAAAGCAAAAATCAGAATCATCGGTTTTGAAATATTCCACATGAAAACAAGGGAACCCAAAACAGTATAAACGCTTGTCATAACCTGAACAAGGTCATGGGAAAGGGAAGAGTTTATGGTGTCGATATCGTAAGAGATCCGGCTGATGATATCACCGGTAGGGTGGGTATCGAAATATCCGACCGGAAGGGTGTTCAGTTTTTCAAAAAGCTGTTTTCTCATGGTGTAAACGATTCTTTGGCTCAGATGCACCATGATGACCGCAAGGAAATAAGCAAGGATCGCAGAAATTGAGTAACAGACAGCCATGCGGACAACATTTTCAAAAACAGCATCAAAATCCGTTCCGCCGGAAAGACCGATGGCGTCGATCGCCGCACCGGAATATTTCGGACCGAGGAGCGAAAGCTGGTTTGAAAGAAGAGTGAAAATTACCGCGGAAAGAAAAAGCGGCCATTCTTTGAAAACGTATTTTCCAAGGCGGATGAGGATACCTTTTGTGTTTTTTGTTTTGTTATTTTCAGTCAACAAAAGCACCTCCCATCTGTGAATCGCTGATTTCTTTATATTCTGAACAGGTTTCAAGAAGTTCTTCGTGGGTTCCTTTTCCTATGACTTTTCCGTTATCGAGCACAAGGATCATACCGCAGTTTTTAACGGAACTTACCCTTTGGGCAACGGTTATAACGGTGGAACCGGAAAGTTCGGTTTCAAGTGCTTTCCGAAGTGCCGCATCCGTTTTATAGTCAAGAGCGGAGGAGGAGTCATCAAGAATTATTATATCCGGCTTTGCGGCAACGGCTCTTGCGATAAGAAGGCGCTGGCGCTGGCCTCCGGAAAGGTTGGTACCTTTGGGAGCAATAACGTGGTCGTATTTTTCCGGAAGAGCTTCGATAAATTCTTCCGCCTGGGCGATTTTTGCCGCATAGCTGATATCTTCATCGGAAAGATCGCGTCCGAAAGAGATATTTTCCCTTATGGTGTCCGCATAGAGAAAATCGTTCTGGAGCGCTGCGCCGAACATTCCGGTAAGCTCCTTGCGGCCGTAAGAAGTTATATCTCTTCCGTTAATTTTTATTTTGCCGGAATCTGCTTCATAAGTACGCATAAGAAGTTTTGTGAAAGTGGATTTTCCGCTTCCGGTTGCGCCGATTATTCCAAGAGTTCCGCCTTTCGGAACGGAAACGGAAAGATCATCAATGTTGTTTTTCTTTCCAAGGTAGGAAAAAGAGACATTTTCGAAAGAGATGAAGTTTTTGCTGTCCGGTCCGGAAGAATCTTCGGTAACAAAAAAATCGTCCGGGGTATCAAGGACTTCCGCAATTCGCTTTGCGGAAGCGGCACATTTTGTGTACATAACGAAAATTCTCGAAATTACCATCATCGCCATGGAAATAAGGGTGAAATACTGCACAAAAGCGATAACGGTTGCAGGTGTGGAAATTCCTTTTGCAACGGTAAAAGCGCTTACAGCGACAACGGCGGTTATACCGAGGTTCATCAGAAGAGTCATGATGGGGTTAACGGATCCCATGATTGTGCCGGCTTTCTGTTCCTCTTTTGAAAGAGCAAGGTTGACTTCGTCATAGCGGCGGTCTTCGTAATCGTTTTTGGAAAGTGCTTTGATAACGCGGATTCCCTGGGTATCTTCCCGGACAACACGAACCATGCTGTCAACTCTTTCCTGAACTTTTGAATAAAGGGGAATACCGTTTTTCGAAATCGAATAAACGGTTATGAAAATAAACGGAAGGGTTGCAAGCATGATAAGAGCAAGGCTTGGGTCCATAAAAAAGCTGATGGCAAGTCCGCCGATGAGAAGGATTGGCGCGCGGACACCCATTCTCTGCATCATGCTGACAAAGTTATGGACATTGTAAGTATCCGTTGTTATGCGTGATTCAAGGGAAGGAATCGAAAAGCGATCGGTATCGGCGGCAGAAAGATAAAGCGTTTTTTCGAAAAGATCCTTTCTCATTTTTTTGGAAAAGTCTTTTGAGGTTTTTGCCGCCATGCGGTTTGCAGCAATATTTCCGCCGCAGGCCAAAGCAGCACAGATTATCATAACAAATCCCCAGAAAACAACTTTTTCAACCCGCAAAGTTCCGATTACATTGTCGAGGATATGGGTGAGGATATATGGAAGAAAAAGTTCCGCAACGGTTCCGAAAACTTTTATTGAAAACCCGAGAGCCATGCGTTTTTTGAAAGGTGCAAGATATTTTATAAAAAATTTCATTTTTCCGGCGTCACCTCCTGATTATCAACGATTTTTCTGGCGTTTTTTTCGATCCGGAAAAGAACGGACTGAAAAACAGCAAATTCTTCTTCCGAAATTCCTTCGGAAACTATTCTGTTCCATTCCGCAGTGACGGAACGTACAGAAGGAATGATTTCAAGAAGTTTTTCGGTTGGAAAAACCAAAAGTTTTCTTTTGTTGTTGGGGTCGGGTTTTCTTTCAACAAAACCTTTTGCTTCAAGGGAAGCCAGAGCCCTTGCAACGCCGCTTTTATCGATGCAGATATCCTTTGCAAGATCGTCCTGACTTCTGCCCGGTTCCCGGCATATAGCAAGAACAAGGGAATGGTGCGCGGAACAAAGTTCGCTTCCGAGTTTTGCGTTTCTGAAAGAACTTTGGCACCGGCTGATTATATTAAGACTTTTCATAAATTTCGGCATTAAAAACACTCCTTTCCTGAAAATGTTGCTAATGCAACTGTTGCTTACGCAACAATTATAACACAAATTCTGCCTTTCGTCAACAAAAGCCCCTGCACAAAAATGCAGGGGCTTTTAAAAATTCAGATAACAACTCTTATTATGAAATCTTCATCGGTGACGGAAAACTGACAGTTCCCTCCAAGGGATTCGGTAAGATAAAGAATGCTTTGAGTTCCGAATCCGTGTCCTTCTTTTCTTGAAACCGGAATTCCGTCAACAAAAACCGGTTTTGATAAATAGGGGTTTCTAATGGAAAAAAGGATTTTTTCGTCCTTGTTGCAAAGCATAAGGTCGATTTTTCGTTTGGATACCGGTAAATCAAGCTGTGCATTATATGCGTTTTCGAGTGCGTTTGAAACAATGGAAGCAAAACTGATTTCGTCAACATCAAGGTTTTCGATTTTTATCGAACAATTGAACCGGATTCCGTTTTCTCTGAATTTTTCTGAAAAAGCAGAAATGACATAGTTTATGGTGCTGTTTTTACAAAAACGCATTATAGCTGTGTTTTCTATAATTTCCGAAAAAGAGGAAATCATTTCAAGAGCTTTTTCGGTGTTTCCGTCGGAAATGCAAAGCTGAAGATTTGTGAAAAAATGGCGCATATCGTGGCGGAGAAGTTTCATTTCCTGTTCTTTTGCTTTCACGGTTTCAATTTCTTTTGCTCTTTGTTCGGAAGTTATTCTGATTATCTGTTCTTTATGAAGCGCTTCGCGTTTTTGTTCGTATTCACGATAATAGACGATGCAGAAAGAAAAATAGATAAAACAGAAAAAAAGAGGCAGAAATTCCACAACAACCCGGATATTGTTGCGCCAAAAATCCGTGTAAACAGAGACTGTGTAATCATAGATGTAATAAATCATCGGAATAACGCCGAAAAGATAAACAAGGCTGTCGTTTTTGTTATAAATTTTCGAAGCATACGGGGTTACCGTTTTAATGAAAATGATGAACGAAAGAACAAGCGAAATTATGTAAAGCCAATCAGCAAAATCGCTTTTGCCGAAAAGTTCAATATAAAAAAGCTCGGTCCATTTTGCCGGCTGACAGCAGAGATATGCCGCGGAAATCGAAGCAAAAATTGTTGAAAGTCGTTTCTTGTATCTGATCAAAAAAACAAGCGCAATAGGAAGATGGGCAAGCAGAGGATAAAGCATCCAGACGATCCTGTCACCGAAAATAAAGAAAAACACAAGCTGTAAAACCGTGCTCAGGAGGAAAACCGAAAATTCCGAACAAAAAGTTTTTTTGGAGAATCTGATTCCGGCAAAGGCGAAGGATATTGCAATTCCGAAAACAAGAAGTGCAACGTAACGAATAAAAAACAAAATTGTCATTTGATATCGCCGGCCTTTCCGAAAAGAGTTTCAAAATAAAATTCCTCAAAATCCTTTTTGCAGCTTCTTGAAAGCGGAACAATTTTTCCGGAGCGCATTATGATATCCTTTGCGTTGAAAGAAGCTATTTTGTGGATATTCACAATATAGCTTCTGTGGCATTTGTAAAAATCGGAAAAGGGAAGAAGTTTTTCTTCAAAAATGTAAAATTGTTCGGAAGATTCGATGGATTGTTTATCGCAAAGATGAACAATCACCTTTTTGTTCATCGCTTCAATGAATTCGATGTTGTGAAAAGGAACGTTATAAACCGAGGAAAAACTTTTTACGACAATTCCGGAAAAATCCTCTTCATAATCGGAATAAAGTTCTTCAAGACATTCAAAAAGCGCCTTTTTGCTGATAGGTTTCAAAAGATAGTTGCTTGCTTTTACGGAATAGGAATCCAAAGCAAATTCCGGTGAGGAAGTCAGAAAAACGATTTTAACTTTTTTATCAAAGGAACGAATCTCCCTTGCGGTTTCAATACCGTTGACAAAGGGCATTACCACATCGAGAAAAATAAAATCAAAATTTTCCGAAGAATGTGCGGAAACAAGACTGTCGCCGTTTTCAAAAGTTTGGATAAGCGCATCTTCGGGAAGTCCTTCCCAGTTCCGAATGTCTTCTTTTATTGTATAAAGAAATTCTATTGAATCATCACAAACTGCGATCTTAAGCAAGGTTATCACCGCCTTTTATAACAGTATATCACAAAACAAAATTATTTTCCTACATTTCACGCCAGTTTTTAATCATTTCGCGCCGATATTTAAGAAAAAACGATTTAATTGTTTATAATATAAATGAAATTTTCTGTAGAAAATCATGCAAAAATGACCATTTTTGGAAAAAATATTGACTTTATCAAAGTAAAGTGTATATTATATAAGTAAGTGTAAATAGCAATTTGGTTTTTCGACAAAAGGCGCCTTTTGTATTGCCCTCTTCGAGGGCAATAATCTCTTCT
>JAGBAZ010000035.1 GCA_018110905.1 Oscillospiraceae bacterium | reverse complement strand
CAGCCTCCCGGAAAAATAGGTCGATGCCGACACAGCACAGTTTATCTGTGCTGTTTTCTTTATTCCTCCTTAGCTCAGTAGGTAGAGCGCATGACTGTTAATCATGATGCCGTTGGTTCGAGCCCGACAGGGGGAGCCAGAATCCGGGTGTTCAGGAATGAACACCCGGATAATTAAAAAATGGGCCTTTAGCTCAATTGGTCAGAGCAACCGGCTCATAACCGGTCGGCTTGGGGTTCGAGTCCCTAAAGGCCCACCATTTTACTTAATTTAATAGGGGCATAGTGTAATGGTAACATGCCGGTCTCCAAAACCGTTGTTGAGGGTTCGAGTCCTTCTGCCCCTGCCATGAAAACCGCTTTATTAAGCGGTTTTTTTGTTATATAGGTGTTTTATGGAAAACTTTAATTTACCGAAAAATATTTTAGATTTCGTTGCCGAAAAGCAATTTGTATTTGACGATATCGGTATGTCGAATTCTTCTGTGCTAGTTTTTGAAGATGTGGTGCTCAAAATCAGAGATGACTCCGATTTTATAAAAAACGAGCACCGGATGATGGATTGGCTTGAAAACAAAGTAATTGCGCCTAAATGTATTTGTGATTATTCTGAAAATGGGAAAAACTATTTTCTTATGTCAAAAATTCCGGGAAAAATGTCCTGTGACGATGAATATATGCAAAACCCGGGTTTCCTTGTTTCAACTCTTGCCGAAGCCTTGAAAAAACTTTGGGAAACGGATATTTCGGATTGCCCTGTAAAAAACGATTTAAGCGCTATGCTTAAAAATGCAGAGTTTCGAGTTGAAGAAGGCCTTGTGGATATTGACGATGCTGAACCGGAAACGTTCGGTAAAAACGGTTTTAAAAACCCAGAAGCACTTTTGCGCTGGCTTTATGATAATAAACCCGAAGAAGATTTTGTTCTTTCTCACGGTGATTTTTGTCTTCCGAATATTTTTATCGATGACGGAAAATTTTCCGGTTTTGTTGATATCGGAAGAATGGGTATTGCCGACAGGTATCAGGATATAGCCCTTTGTTACAGAAGCTTGCATCATAATTTTTCAGGAATATACGGTGGAAAATCCTATTCCGGTTATGACGAATCAATGCTTTTTGAAATGCTTGGGATAGAACCCGATTTTGATAAAATAAGATATTATATTCTTCTTGATGAATTGTTTTAGAATAAAAAAAGGAACCGCTTTAAGCGGTTCCTTTTTTATGTTAATTTTGAATCAATCTTCGTCCTCAAGTCTTCCGAGAGCACGCATTACTTTATCGTAAGCTGCTTTTGTATTGAAATCGAAGCAAACAAGTTTTACGTCTTCAAGGCAGGTATCCTGTTCAAGATATTCAAGAATGGTGTTGATTGCAAGTTCAGCTGCTTTTGCAAGGGGGTAACGGTATGCACCGGTGGAGATGGAAGGGAAAGCAACGGTTTTGCAGTTATATTCAACAGCAAGATCAAGAGATTTGATGTAGCACTGACGAAGAAGTTCTGCTTCATTGGTAAGACCGTTGTTCCAAACGGGACCTACGGTGTGAATGATATATTTTGCATCAAGTTTGAAGCCGGGGGTGATAACGGCATCGCCGGTTTTGCATCCACCGATTCTTCTGCAGCAGCTGAGAAGTTCTGCGCCTGCGGCGGCATGGATAGCGCCATCAACACCTTCGCCGCCCATAAGGCTGGTGTTTGCTGCGTTTACGATTGCATCAACTTTCATATTGACAATGTTGCCTTTAACAACGGAAAAATTGGTCATTTCAGAATCGTTCCTTTCTTTTTATCAAAGTTCGCCGTCAATGTCGCCGTCAACATCGGCGTCAATATTAAGCGTGTTGATTGTTCTTCTCTTCAAGCGCTGTTCTTCGGAACATTCAACAATAAAATCTTTGATTGCTTTTGCGTTTTTAATGTTTTTAAGAACAAGCTGACCATGGGTAACGTCGCTTGTTTTGCATACCACGGTGGCGATTCCGAAAATCCTTTGCAAAAGAGAAACGGAAAGGACTGTATCCTGAATCTTATACATATAGCAATCGTTTTCAATTCGGGTAAAAAGACCGGAATTGATAGTGATTTGTTCTTCGGTAATCGTATATTTGGTAAAAGTAAACGGAAGACCAAGGAAAAGCCATCTTTTCTTTTCAACAAATGCCATAAATAACACCACCCTTTCTATCATATTATAACATCTTTTAGATAAATATCAAGGCTTTTTGTTGTTCAAAGGAACAGTTTTGAAATTAAATTTATCGCAAAACAAAGGGAAAAACCAAGCAGAAGAGGAACGGCTGCGGATAAAATTGTCCATTTGATATTTTTGGTTTCTTTTTGGATCGTTATGAGCGTTGTTGCACATGGCCAATGAAAAAGAAAAAATATAAGAGTGCAGACAGCATTGGTAAAATCAAAGCCGTTTTCAGAAAAAAGCAAAGCAGTTTCTGCTATGGAGCCGAGTTCCGAAAGTTCTCCGCCGGAATAACCCATTGCCATTATCGGAAGCGCAATTTCGTTTGCCGGAAAAGAAAGAATGAAACCGGAAAGAATGTTTCCGTCAAGCCCGAAAATTCTTGCAAAAGGATCAAGAAACAAAGAAAATATTTCGAGCATGGTTTTTTCGTTGATCAGGACATTTGAGCACAACCAGATTATAATGCCGGCAGGAACAGCAACAATAACAGCTCTTGCAAGGATTTTAAGGGTTCTGTCCAGAACGGAACGGATTATGATTTTTTTGATTTTCGGAAGACGGTAGGGCGGAAGTTCAAGAGTAAAGCTGGCGGGAATTCCTTTGAGCACGGTTTTTGAAAGGATTTTTGAGGCAAAAAGAGTCATGAGCACGGAAAAAGCCACAAGAGCAGTCAGGATTACGGCTCCGAGCACGGCGGAATCAGTAAAAAACATTGAAATAAGCGCTATTATTGCCGGGAGTTTTCCGTTGCAGGGCATAAAGCTGTTTGTGATAATTGCAATAAGCCTTTCCCGGGGCGAATCGATAATTCTTGCGCCGGTTACACCGACAGAACCGCAGCCGATTCCCATACACATGGTCAGCGCTTGCTTTCCGCAGGTGCCGGAGGATTTGAATCCTTTGTCAAGGTTAAAGGCAATTCGGGGAAGATAGCCGATATCTTCGAGGAAAGTGAAAAGCGGAAAGAAAATTGCCATTGGCGGAAGCATTACCGCAACGACCCAGCTCAGAACCTTCCATATCCCATCAAGCAGCAGACTTTTGAGCAAATGCGGAACGCCGATTTTTAAAAAAGCGGAGTTCAGCCATTCACCGATTTTTGCAAAAAGAGACGAAAGAAATTCTGAAGGATAATTAGCTCCCGAAACTGTGAGCCAGAAAATAAATGCAAAAAGCAAAAGCATCAGAGGTATACCCAAAATTTTTCCGGTGAGCACGGAGTCGATTTTATCATCTTTACAAATTTTATTTTTATCGGAAAATTTTACTGCCGAAAGGCAGATTTCCTCTGCACGAAAAACAGTGCAGGCAGAAATTTTTTCGGAAACATCATCGGGTATTTCAAAACTATCAAGCAAGGAATGCAAAGTTTTGTTTTCGGGAATTTTTCCAAAACGTTTTTCGAATTCACCGATAAAACCTTTATCATTTTCAAGTATTTTCAGAGCAGGATATATACCCCGGAAACCAAATTCGCTTTTTAAAACAGAGGAAAGTTCGTCAAGAGGCTTTTCAATGTTTTTCGGGTACCGCAAAGGTATAAAATCTGTTTTGATTTTTCCGTTTGCAAGTTCAAAAATCGATTTTTCAAGTTCTTCTATTCCCTCGGAATTTGCGGCGGAAATTTTGATTGCAGGAAGACCGGTTTCTTTTGAAAGAGCATCGGTATCTATCTCAATGCCTTTTTTGCGGGCATCGTCGATCATATTTACGCAAATAAGCGTTTTCGGTACAAGCTGTGCAACCTGGAGCGCAAAAATAAGATTGCGTTCAAGACAGCAGGCATCGCAGACAACAACGGCAGCGTCGAATTTTTCAAAGCAAAGAAAATCCCGTGTCACATCTTCTTCGGCGGAATCGGCAGAAAGAGAATATGTACCCGGAAGATCGATAAGCTTTATTTCCTTTCCATTCCTTTTCAAAATGCCTTCAGCGGCGCCTACGGTCTTTCCGGACCAGTTTCCGGTGTGCTGGTTCAAACCGGTAAGGGAATTGAAAACCGTGCTTTTGCCTACATTTGGGTTGCCCGCAAGGGCTATTGTTCCGGAAATCAAAGTTTCACCCCCAGGATACCCGAAGAATCTTCATTCCGCAGTGCAATTACGGAACCCCGGACAAGAAAAGCCTTTGGGTCACCAAAAGGACTTGTTTTTACGCATTTGACTTTTGTTCCTTCCACAAAACCGAGATCGAACAGCCTTTGCCGAAGAGCGCCTTTTGTTTTGATTTTTTCTATTAAAGCCATGTCGCCTTTTTTCATATCACAAAGTGAAAAATTTTTCATAAAATCTTCCTTTCAGAAAAATGTGGTTTTTACCCATTATCAAAATATGAAAAAAGGGCTGCATGGGTCAGAATTAAAAAAATATTAATATTTTGTTTTAAAAAAGCAGTCAATTTTCGCTGACTTTTGCGATAAAATATAGTAAAATAAAAATGTGTAATAAAAAGGAGGAATTTTTATGGCATTTTTAGATAAAATAAACGATTTTGCAAAAACCGCAACGGAAAAAACGAACAACGCCATTGAAACCACAAAACTTTCGGCAAAAATCGATTCCGAACAGCGCACTCTTAACGATATAATCAGAAAAATCGGCGAATATTACGTAGCCAGAATAGATGCGGGAGAAACCCTTGACGAAGAGGTTATGGCAATTTATGAAGGTGTTCTTGCAAGCAGAAACAAAATTACCGAAATGCGCGCGGAGATAGAATCCCTTAAAGCACCGAAAGCTCCTGCGGAAGACAGCGGTTCAAAATTTTGTCCCTATTGCGGAAAAGAACTTGACGTAACCGCAAAATTCTGTCTTAACTGCGGAAAACAGCAGCCCTGAATATAAAAACAAAAAAGCCGCCCGGTGGGCGGCTTTTTTTAGTTTTTAAAATCAGATTTCAATAAGTTCATATTCGGGTGTTCCGAAACCGAGTTCAGCGGCAGCTTCGATAGTGTGGACGCCGTTGCGGCTTTCAATTCTTTCAAGAAGGTGATCGCGGCCCGGGTCATCGGAAGCATAAACAAGGTCAAGACAGGCTCTGTCAATGGCGATGGGGTCAAGGCTGCAGAGAATGCCGATATCTTTCATGCAGGGGTCTTCCGCAACATCACAGCAGTCACAGTCAACGGACATGTTTTTCATAACGTTGATATAAGCGGCCTTTCCGCCGAAATATTTTACAACGGAGGAAGCGGCGTCCGCCATGGATTCAAGGAAAGAATCGTGGTCGGAACTCCAGATTTTTTCCGGTTCACCTGCGCCGTGTATATAGGCTTTTCCGAAAGAGGAAGCAATGCCGATGGAAAGCTGTTTAAGCGCACCGCCGTAACCGCCCATAGGGTGACCTTTGAAATGGGAAAGAACAAGAAGAGAATCGTAGTTTACGATGTTCTTGCCGACAAAGTTCTTTTTGATAACTTTTCCTTCCGGAATCGGAAGTTCAAGATCCGGGCCTTCCGCATCGAGAAGATCCACCGGGAAATATTTGTTCCAACCGTGTTCCTCGATGGTTTTAAGGTGTTTTTCGGTGGTGTTGCGGGTGCCTTCATAAGCGGTGTTACATTCGGTAACGGTGCCGCCGACTTTTTCGATAAGTTCTTTCCAGAAATCGGGGCGAAGGAAGTTTTGGTTTCCGGTTTCGCCGGAATGGACTTTTACAGCAACTTTTCCCGGAAGTTCCGGAGAAAGTGCTTCATAAACTTTCATAAGACCTTCGGGACTTATATCACGGGTGAAATAAACTTTTGCTTTTTCCATAAAAACACCTCGTCATTAAAATGATATAATTATTTTACCACTGCTGCCGTATTTTAGCAATAAAAAAGCACGCCGCGGCGTGCTTTTATATATTTTTGTTTATTCTTCAACAATTTCCGCTTCCGGAGCATTTTTGCGGACGGATTCGATTCCGTTTTCGCAGGAAGCTTTTGCTTTGTATCCTTCGGAAGAAAGAATGATTTCGCCGTTGCGTGCTTTAAGACGGAAACGGAATTCGCCGGCTTTGTCGGTATAAATTTCGAATTTGGGGCAGGTTGCTGCTTCGATAGGTTCGGAAGTCTGGTCTTCAAGGTTTGCGGCTTCTGCGTTTTTCTTTACGCTTTCGATGCCTTTAAGGCAGGCTTCTTTTCCGGAATAAACTTCGGAAACGCCGATGATCTGGCCATTGGCGGCAAGAAGATTGAATTTAACGCCGGTGGCGGTTTCTTTAACTGCAAATTTTCCCATGATTTCTTTCTCCTTTCGTTATAAAACAGAAGTTTGATTTGGTTTAATCTTATCACCTTTCGTTTTGTTTTTCAACAGGAAAACAAAACGAGCACGGAAAAACTTCCGTGCTCAAAAAATTATTCAATGGTTTTTGCGGCTTCTTCGAGATATTTTCTGATTTCTATATGCTGGGGACATGCTTTTTCGCATTTTCCGCATTTTATGCAGTTGGAAGCACTGCGTTCACCAAAACCGGGGATCCAGGTATGTTCTTTGTCATAACGGCGGATCTCGTTAAGAATGCCGAAAATTCCGGGAATGGCGATATTCTTCGGGCAGACTTCAGTGCAGTATTTGCAGGAAGTGCAGGGGATCTGTTCAACAGAATTTACGATTTCAACAACTTTGTCAAGAAGGGCAAATTCTTCCTCGTTAAGGGGCTGGAAATCCTTCATGAAACCGATGTTTTCCTCGAGCTGTTCAATGGAACTCATTCCGGAAAGAACCATGAAAATTCCTTCGTGGGAAGCGGCATAGCGTACGGCATATTCGGCGCAGCTTTTTCCGGTGGATTCAAGAAGATTTTTCGCTTCTTCCGGAAGAGCAACAAGGCTTCCTCCGCGGACAGGTTCCATTACGATAACGCTTTTTCCGAATTTGCGGCAGACCTCAAGGCATTTTCTTGCCTGGACTTCGTCATCTTCATAGTCAACATAGTTGAACTGGAGCTGGACAAATTCAACCATCGGCTTTTCGGTAAGGATTTTTTCAAGATATTTGGCGGAATCGTGGAAAGACATTCCGAGATGTTTTATTTTTCCTTCGGCTTTAAGTTCGGCGCAGATTTCATAAGCGTTGCAGTCACAATATTTGGGATAGTTATTGCGGCTTTGGGCGTGCATAAGGAAATAATCGAAATATTCAACACCGCAGGCTTCCAGCATGGTTTCAAAAATCGGACGGACATCCTCCTCTTTTTCAAAGGTGCTGGAGCTGAGTTTATCGGCAAGAACAAAGCTTTCTCTGGGATAGCGTTTTACAAGAGCTTCGCGGATTGCGGTTTCGCTTTTTCCTTTGATATAAGGGTGAGCGGTATCAAAATATGTAAAGCCCTCTTCCATAAAACGGTCGGTCATTTTTTTGACCTGCTCAATATCAACTTCTTCGCCGTTCATGGGAAGGCGCATGAGCCCGAAACCAAAATTTTTCATATTCAATGTCCTCTTTTCTCGGAATTTCTTAATCATATCATATAACTTTATCTTCAATAGGTCAAGATAATTAAAAATATGTGAAAACAGAATGAAAGAAATATTGAATAAGTTCCTGCGTTTTGCTATAATATAAAATTGGAAAAGGAGGCGATATTTTGAATAAGAAACTGATCGTGATTTTAGCGGCTTTGCTTATTATTATCGTAACGGCAACAACTGTTTTTGCAAGTGTTTTTATGGCTGCGAACAAACCTGTTCAGGAAAATTCGGCAGAAGAAAAAAACGAAAATGAACAGGAAGCTCCGGAAGAAATATTTGAAACAGAAGGACTTTCCTCTGCGGTTTGCGAACCGAAAAGAGATTATACCTATCTTCGCGGAACGCTTTATAAAAACCTTTATATGACAAAATACACAAATCTTGTGGAAACCATAAAACCCAAAGAACCAATCGTGGAAAATACTGCACCTTCCGGTTCCGGCGGCGGAAACTGGCAGGTCGGCGTCGGTTCTGCGGCAGATCCGGGATTCAGCGGTTCTGTTGGAAAATATTCACTTTCTGATAAAAGTGTTGCGGCCCATCTTACTGTCCAGGGAACAAGCATTCAGGACAAAGCCATCTGGCAATGTTCCACCTCGACAACCTATTATGAACCCAGCAGCGTTGCATGGGCAGCTAAAACAGCACATTTAAGAAGCGGCGAACTTTCTCAGAACACTGTTATTTACGGCCATAACTGGAACAACTGTTTTGTTCCGTTCAAAAAAACCGGAAGCCAGTTCGAATCCCTTATGGCTTACACCTATGAAGATTTCGTAGCGGAGAACCAATATATTTACCTTACCACCAACGAAGGCGTTCACACCTTTAAAGTTTTTGCGGTTTGCTTTACAAAAGACCTTTCTTTCTATATCAACTGCAACAACATCGACGTTTCTTCCGTTGCATCGAAAGCTATGAAGATGAGCCTTTTTGATTTCGGAATGGACGTTGGTGATAGCGATAAGATAATCACTCTTTCCACCTGCACCCGTTATTACAGCGGTCTTGGTGCAAACCAGAGATTTATCATTATGGGTAAACTTATCAGTACTGATTAAAAAATTTCCTGAAAACTATGGACAGAAACAAAGTTCTGTGCTATAATAATTACCGCTGATAGATCAGCGGTAAACTTGGGGGCGTAGCTCACTTGGGAGAGCGCTTGAATGGCATTCAAGAGGTAGAGAGTTCGATCCTCTTCGTCTCCACCAGAACAGTATTGGACGAACACCTTCTTTTTCTGCGGCGGTTTCGCCGCAAAGGTGATGATCTGATACATAAAACAGAAACACCGTCTTGCGAAAGCAAGACGGTGTTTTTTTATTATATTTTGCTTATTAAAGAAAATATATGAAAATTAGATTAGAATCAAATTATAAAACTATAATTCTCCTTATAGAAAAATATGTAAATAAGGAAAGAGAGAACGTAATCGCCCAACATTTTGCATCAAAAGGTTATGAATAACCAAAAATATTTTTTAAAGATTTAGAAAAACCATTGACAAGCTGCTTGACGGGTGTTATACTCTAGTTGTAATCCGAATTATGGTTATAAAAAACCAAAAAACTAAAAAGGAGATATAACTTATGAACTATCCAAAAGAATTTTCCATTGACGATAAAGAAAACAAAAAAATTGCAAAACAGATTTCGTCTGAAATAGCAGCATGCTTGAAAGAAGAAATTAGCAAAAATCCTTATTGTTCTATTGTTGCAGCATATCTTCTTTACAAAATCAGCTTTTTCAATGCTCCCCATACTGTGTCTTTTGAAGAAATTATTTTTGGCAAAGTTACGGACAATGAATTCGTGACAAATTTTGCAAAAGAATTCCTCGATGAAAAGAAATGGTTTGAGCTGTTAAAACTTAGTTTCAAATATAGCAGTAAAGATTTTGCAAAAACAATACTTTCCTTAATTGATGAATACCCCTCTTTTGATGACGTTGCAACTCCGGATTCTGTAGTCAATCTTGCAAAGAAAATTCTTGGCGTAAATAGAGGAGAAAAAGTTGCAGATATTTGCTGCGGAACGGGTACTTATTTGATTTCTGAAAGTTTTGAGGAACATAGTGCAGAACTTTACGGATATGAAATCAACGAAAGAAACAAGACCTTTGCGGAGATTAAAGCCGATATTTTAAATGCAGACATTGTTTTTAAGTGCATTGATGCTTTTGATTTAGTGGAAGGCAATTATAAATTTGATAAAATATTCTCTAATTATCCTTTTGGCCTTCATTTGAAAAACCTCGATTCAGGCGCAAAATATTTTGAAAATCTTACCCAAAAATATCCCGATCTTTCAAAAGCAACTTCTTCCGACTGGATTTTTTCTGCTCTCATCTGCGATTCATTAAAAGAAAACGGAAAAGCAATAGGAATTATGACAAACGGAAGTACTTGGAATAGCATAGATATGCCGATGAGAAGACATTTTGTTGAAAAAGGGATGATAGAAAGTGTCATTTCTCTTCCAGCTAAAATGTTCAACTTCACAGCTATTTCCACAACAATGGTTGTTTTCAGCTATGGTAATACTGGTGTAAGAATGATCGATGCTACAGAAATCTGTCAGCAAGGCCGTAGACAAAACACATTCAGTAATGAAGACATAGATATAATTCTTCAACTTTTCCAAAATGATTCTGATAACAGCAGAACGATTTCCGTAAACGAACTTATGGAGAATGAATATGCACTTAGTCTCAGCAGATATCTTAAAAAAGATATTGAGTTTGAAAATGCCGTGCCTTTCGAGGATGTGATAAAGAGTATTACTCGAGGCGCACAATGCACGGCTACACAGCTTGATGAGATTGCTACTGAAGAAGAAACAAATATGCAATATCTCATGCTTTCGAATATTCAGGATGGAATCATTGACAAGGATCTTCCGCATTTGTCTGAAATAGATTCAAAACTTGATAAATACTGTCTTAAGGATGGAAATCTCATCCTTTCAAAAAATGGGTATCCCTATAAAGTCGCAGTTGCTTCTGTAATTGAAGGTCAGAAGATTTTGGCCAACGGAAATCTCTACATAATTGAGTTGGACGGGGTTAAAGCAAATCCGTATTACGTTAAGGCTTTCTTTGAAAGCGAACAAGGAATTGCTGTTTTGAAAAGTATTACGGTCGGCGCAACTATTCCAAACATCGGTGTAGATAAACTCAAAAAAGTTAATATTCCGTTACCTTCAATGGAAGAACAAAATCATATTGCCAAAAGATATCAGGAAATATTAGATGAAATTGAAAGTCTGAAAAAACAGATTGAAGACGCAAAAGCAAGACTTCAGACAGTATTCAATGAAAAATGATTATTGAGAAGGGATAAAAGTGAGCAAAACAAAAGATTTTATTGATTCTATAGAAATCCCAAACACTGCAAAAGTTGTAAAACATGTTCTTAAAAATTTTGATGACAATATAGAAAAATATAGCACTGAGGACCTTGAAAAATATATACTTGACTTAAAACCTAATAGCCCGAAAACAATAGTTACGCATTGCTATGTTTTAAACCTTTATGCAAAATGGTTAAATGAAAAAGGTCTTGCGGACAATACTTTTTTGGAGGCTGTAAAAGGAATTGATAAAAAAGCCATTTGGAAAAAAGTTAAACCAATATGTAAAAAGAAGTTTGTAGGGTACGAAATGTACAAACAAATTTTACATGATATTGATGTTTATGAAGAGTTTAATTCCTTATATTATCGTACACTTTTCCAGTGTATTTATGAGGGAGTTTATAACGATGATTTAAGTGTATTAAAAAATCTCAGGGCTAAAGAAGTAGGCGAAAATATCGTAACTTTGCACGAGGATAATGGACATGTTTATAAACTGAAAATCTCAAAAGAACTTGCGCAAAACATGAAAGAACTTGCGGAGACTGACATTTGGGAAAGAAGAAACAGATTTGGAATTTGCAAAGTTGAAATGCGTGGTCTATATCCTGATAGCGTTTTTAAAGTTGAAAAACGTACTACTGCATCCGATGATGCTTTAAGATTTGCGTATTACTCTAAACTGAGAAAAATAGAAAAAGATTATTTGGAACATACTCTGCTGCCTCTTCAGCTTTATGTTAGCGGAATAATGTACAGAATAAAAACAAGGCTTACCAAAAACGGTATTTCTGTTATTGAAGCGTTTTCTGATAATAACAGAAATAGAAAAGTGTATGAAATAATTTCCAGTGAACTTATTCGGTGCAATTATAAAACAGAAGTTGGCAATTTCCGGGAAATGGTTAAAGGACATGTGGATATATTTTAAGCATAAAAATACAAATTATATGGGAAATAATTGATTTGAAACTGTATCCGCTATATAATGAAAATGGATATTTATAATTATTTAAAGGTTGGAAAAAATCATGATCAACATTCGTAAATTGGAAGCAGAATTATGGGAATCTGCTGACCTGCTCCGTGCAGGTTCAAAACTTACATCGAACCAGTATTGTATGCCGGTGCTCGGCCTTATTTTCCTGCGTTACGCTTACAGCAGATTTAAAATGGTGGAAGCAGAAATTCAAAAAAATCGTCCCGCTCGCGGCGGAAGAGTAATGCCTGTTGAAGCAAGCGACTTTGCTGCTAAAAGTGCGCTCTTTTTGCCGAAAGAAGCACAGTATGATTATTTGCTCAATCTTCCGGATGATATTGCATCTGCAGGATTGACCAATAAAGACGGCCACACCATGAACAGCCTTGGAGAAGTTGTAAACAACGCAATGCAGCTTATTGAAGACCAGAGCGAACAGCTCATCGGTGTACTCCCTAAAAGCTATACTGATTTTTCCGATGAACTTCTTTCCGAGCTTCTCCGCATTTTCAACAACAGTGCTTTTGATGAAGTTGGCGGAGATATTATCGGCCGAATTTACGAATATTTCCTCAATAAATTCGCTAAAAACATTGCATCCGATGATGGCGTTTTCTTCACCCCGAAATCCCTTGTAAAAATGATTGTAAACATCATTGAACCCAAAGGCGGAATCTTGCTGGATCCGGCTTGCGGTTCCGGCGGTATGTTTATCCAATCCGGAGATTTTGTAAACCGTTCCGGTATGAACGCCAATGACACTATGACCTTCTATGGTCAGGAAAAGGTTGAGTATAATGCTCAGCTTTGCCTTATGAACATAGCTGTTCACGGACTTACCGGTGTTATCAAATCCGGCGATGAAGCAAACAGCTTTTATCACGATGCTCACAACCTCAATGGTTGCTGTGACTATGTTATGGCAAACCCGCCTTTCAATGTGGATAAAGTAAAAGCGGAATCCTGCGAAAACGCAGGACGCCTTCCTTTCGGCATGCCCGGAATCAACAAAAACAAAGAAGTGGGCAACGGAAACTATCTTTGGATTTCCTATTTCTACAGCTACCTTAATGAACACGGCCGTGCAGGTTTTGTTATGGCATCTTCTGCAACAGACAGCCAGGGAAAAGATAAAGACATCCGTCAGAAATTGGTTGAAACCGGCGATGTTGATGTAATGATCAGTGTAGGAAATAACTTTTTCTATACAAAATCTCTGCCCTGCTCTCTTTGGTTCTTCGATAAAGCAAAAAATGAAGAAATCAAGGACAAGGTTCTGTTCATCGACGCAAGAAATTATTATACCGTGGTTGACCGCACCCTTAACGAGTGGACAGAATGGCAGCTTAAAAACCTTAATGCAATCGTCTGGCTTTATCGCGGAGAAACTGAGAAATTTGAAAATTTGAAAAATGAATATTGCAAAGCTATAAAAAGCGAATTGCGGGAACTTGAGTTCGAAGCAAAAATGCTTGCGAGAAGAATGGATCCGGAATTCTATTCTCCGCTTAGAACTTTTGTTAACGGAAGCGATTTTGATAGAAGAAAACTTGATAATATTTGGGATTGTATGTCTTGCGATTCTGAGATTAATGGATTTATGGAATTGCAGAAGGCAATGGTTGCAAACTTCATAAAAAGCACAGAAGATCAGTTCAAAAACAAACCCGAAAGTCAATGGGCAGGTTGGGCAAAAGAACTTGGAAAAGGCAAATGGAAACGCCACAGAAAAGAACTTGAGGAATATGTTGAAAGTAATTTTAAACGGCTTGCTGAATTGCGAGAGGTTATAAAAGAAGCCCGCTGGCTTATGGATAAATTCGGGGAAGGAGAATACAGAGATATTCTCGGATTGTGCAAATGCGCTTCCCGCTCTGAAATCTGTGAAAAAGGTTATTCACTTACTCCGGGAGCTTATGTAGGAGTCGAAGAAATTAAAAATGATGGCGTTGATTTTGAAGAACGTATGGCAGAAATCCACCGTGAACTTTTATCCTTGCAGGTAGAATCCAACGATTTGATGGAAACTATCTCTAAAAATATAAAGGAGATGGGATTATGAGCTGGGAAATAGTAAAGTTGGCAGACGTATGTACTGTAATAACAAAAGGGACAACCCCATCGAATATCGGAGAAACTTTTACTGAATCTGGCGTTAAATACATTCGTTCAGAAATGCTAACTGCATCTAAATATGTTACTGGAGAGTTTTTGTATATTTCTCCAGAAACAAATGAAAAATTAAAACGCTCAAAACTGATTGAAGGGGATATTTTATTTTCAATGGCAGGAGCATATTTGGGAAAAACAGCAATGGTTCGTTCCGAAGATGTTCCTGCAAACACAAATCAAGCAACGGCACTTATAAGAGTCGATAATGAAAAATGTTCTAATGAGTTTGTGTATTATTATTTGAACCTCCCGGAATTAATAAAAAAAGTAAATACGGTACAAAGTCAATCGGCACAACCTAATATCAATTTAAGACAAATAGGGGAATTAGAAATTAATTTCCCAGACAGAAAAACACAAGAAAAAGTATCGAATATTTTATCTAATTATGATTCTCTTATAGAAAACAACCAGAAGCAAATCAAACTTCTTGAAGAAGCTGCACAACGCCTTTATAAGGAATGGTTTGTGGATTTGCGTTTCCCGGGGCATGAAAATGTGGCAATAGTAGATGGCGTGCCGGAAGGGTGGAAACCTGGAGCGCTTGGTGATGTTGTAGCAGAAACCGGAAAAAAGATATCTAAAGAAAAACGAGGGAACTACACTTACTATTTACCGATAGATTGTATTCCCAAAAAGTCATTGGGGTATGTTGATACTAATAGTGTGGCATTAGCAGAAAGTTCATTAGTTGCTTTTGCCGGTAAAGACATCATATTTGGTGCAATGCGTCCGTATTTCCACAAAGTAGCGGTTGCACGGGATAGCGGTATTACGAGAACAACATGCTTTGTGCTTAATGCCAAAGAAAGTGAATATTGGGCTTATGTTGTTATGCTGCTGTTTTCTACCGATACAGTTGATTACGCAACGCAAATCTCGGTTGGCACAACGATGCCATATGTGCGTTGGAAAGACTTTAAAAACATGCCAATCCTTATTCCAAACAAGGATAAAGCAGAGGATTTTGGACAGCAGATTAAACCAATTATAGAAAAAATAAACGGATTGGCAAAGCAAATTATTTTACTTCAGCAGGCTCGTGATCGTTTGTTGCCAAAACTGATGAGCGGGGAAATTGAGGTGTAAGTTTATGGACAAGCTGGATATATTAAATCGCGGAGCATTTGTTGAACAGGTTATAAATTTGCTTGAGAATATATCTGACAATAAAGTTTCAACTTGTTTTGCAATAGATGGTGAATGGGGTACAGGTAAAAGCTTTGTTCTTGATATGATTGAAGAACAACTGAATAGCCTTTATTCTGAAAAATATTTTGTTGTTAGATATAACAGTTGGAAACACGATTATTATGAAGAACCGCTCATAGCCATAGTGTCAACAATAATTGCAGAGATTGAGAAAAAAACAGCTCTATTTTCTGATGAGAAAGAAAAGCAGGAAATAATCGGTATGCTTAAAGCGGCAGGAGTTTCGTTGCTGTCATTGGCTAATACTGCAATTAAAGCTGAAACGGGTATTGATATTAAAAGCGCAGTTGAAACCGTAATTAAAGGTGAAAAAGAAGGAGCCGAAAAATACGAAAAAGACCATGCGTATGATACATATCTTGGGCTTAACAAGGTTATAGAGAAACTTTCTAATCTTCTTCAAGAAATTGCAGATGAACACACAGTTGTAATTATCGTAGATGAGCTTGATAGGTGCATACCCGAATATGCTATTAAAGTGCTTGAACGCCTCCACCATCTTACAGAAGAAAAAAGCAATATAATAACAATTATTGCGACAGATAAAAAGCAGCTTGAGTGTAGTGTCAAACATCTTTTTGGTTTTGCTGAAGGGAATAAATATCTTGAAAAGTTTATCAATTTTGAAATCAAACTTGATAAAGGTGAGGTATCAGAAAAAATAACAGAGAAGTATGCGGACTACGTAGAACTGTTCGACAAAGATATTGTTTTTTTTGATGAACCTATAGAAGAGTATTTACAAATAATATTTAAAGATATAGAACCAAGAACACAGGAAGAACTGATGCATAGAGCGATGCTTATACATAAACTTTTATATACGGATAAAAAAGACTATTCTTTTATGTGCGTGGAATTATTGGCTATAGTAATGTATTATAAGTATGGGTATAGAGCATTTGTAGGTACTAATAAAATAAATGTAAATTCTTTTGATAGTATATTTGTACAATATTCAAACGCTGCAAAACCACCATTTGTTGAATTTTTTAGTAAAAGGTTTAATCAAATAAAATTTGATATAAATCGTAGTTCTTATGCAAACGACTCCACAGTTTATACTTTCCCAGAAACATTAAGTCTTCCGTCAGCGATTTTATTTACATGGTATAATGTTCATAATAATAAAGGCGGATTGATTCGTTTTAAGTACACATGGGGCGGAGTGTATGAGCCATACAAGAAAAATGCTGAAGAATTGAAAAAATTCATTGAAGTTTTGCAAATAATAAAATGAAAGGGATGACAACATGAGCTATGATTATTCCGAAAACATACTTGTTCAGGAAAGTGCCGGTAATCTGCTCAAAGATGAACTGGGCTGGGATGTCCGGTTTGCTTATAATACAGAAATTCTGGGCAAAGACGGCACATTCGGAAGAGAAAGCTATAAGGAAATTCTGCTCCACCGCTATTTCCACGAAGCTCTTAAAAAGCTGAATCCCTGGATAAACGATGCTCAGATTTCGGAAGCGGAAAAACTTCTTGAAAACAGACTTTCCACCTCCTCCCTTTTGCAGGTAAATGAAGAAAAATATTTTCTCATCCGCGACGGTATTCCTGTTACTGTAAAGAAACCCGGCGGCAAAACGGAAACTAAGAAAGCGGCCGTCATTGATTTTCAGAATCCCGTGAATAACTATTTTCTTGCAATCAAGGAACTGAAAATCCACGGAGATTTATATCGTCGCAGAACAGATATTGTCGGCTTTGTAAACGGAATCCCGCTCTTGTTTGTGGAACTTAAAAAGACCTCTGTTGATGTACGAAATGCATATGACGATAACTATACAGATTATCAGGATACCATTCCCCATCTGTTCTATTACAATGCATTCCTCATGCTTTCCAACGGTACGGAAGCTAAGGTCGGCACTCTCGGCAGTAAGTTTGAATTTTTCCATGAATGGAAACGCCTTGCGGAAGATGATCAGGGCAGCGTTGCGCTCGAAACAATGCTCCGTGGTATCTGCAAGAAAGAAAACTTTCTCGATTTGTTCGAAAACTTTATTCTGTACGACCATTCCGGTGGCCATACAGCAAAAATTCTTGCCCGTAATCACCAGTATCTTGGCGTAAACGAAGCAATGAAAGCTTACGCCGCAAGAAAACTTAATGACGGAAAACTCGGCGTTTTCTGGCATACACAGGGCTCCGGCAAGAGCTATTCCATGGTATTTCTTGCACAGAAAGTGCGCAGAAAATTTGAAGGTTCACCTACTTTTGTAATTCTAACTGACCGTGACGAGCTTAATTCGCAGATCAGCGATACTTTTGAAAACTGTGGTTTACTTGGCAAAAATAAAGCATCTCAGTTCATTGCCACGAGCGGGGACGACCTTATTCAAAAACTCAAAGGTAACCCGAGTTTCATTTTCACGCTTATACAAAAATTCAATAAATCTGATGTAGAACCGATTTATCCTGACCACGACGTAATCATTATGTCCGATGAAGCGCACCGCAGTCAGTACGGAATCTTTGCGGATAATATGATGAAATTGCTGCCCACTGCGGCACGAATCGGATTTACCGGAACACCACTGTTGTCGAGTGACAATATAACTGCGCGTACTTTCGGCGGATATGTTTCTGTTTATGACTTTAAACGTGCAGTGGAAGACGGTGCGACAGTTCCGCTTTATTATGAAAACCGCGGCGAAAAAATCGTCGATTTACATAACCCGGAAATTACAGAACAGATTCTCGATGCTATTGAAAACGCCGATCTTGACGTTGACCAGCAGGATAAACTTGAAGCAGAATTTGCTAAAGAAATACATTTACTTACAGCGGAGCAAAGGCTTAAATCCATAGCCCACGATTTTGTAAACCATTATTCGGATTTGTGGACAAGCGGTAAAGCTATGTTCGTTTGCCTTAACAAAGTAACCTGTGTCCGTATGTATAACTATGTTCAGGAATATTGGGCAGAAGAAATCGAAAAACTGAAAGAAAGAATCAAACACGCAACTCAGCAGGAAGCACAGGAATTTGGACGAAAACTCAAATGGATGCAGGATACGGAAATGGCTGTTGTTATCAGCCAGGAACAGAATGAAATACAAACTTTTAAAAAATGGGATCTGGATATAAAGTATCACCGCACCAAGATGGAAAAACGCGAGCTGGATAAGGAATTCAAAGATTCTCAAAATCCTCTTCGAGTCGTTTTTGTTTGTGCGATGTGGCTTACCGGATTTGATGTTAAATGTTTGTCCTGTTTGTATCTCGATAAACCGCTTAAAGCACACACTCTTATGCAAACTATTGCTCGTGCTAACCGTGTCAGTGCAGGTAAAAGCAACGGTTTGATTATTGACTATATCGGTATTGTAAAAGCTCTCCGAAAAGCTTTGGCAGACTATACTGCAAATATTGGTGGAAGCGGCGGAAATGATCCGACTGTTGATAAAGAAGAACTTATAGAAAGAATTATAGAAACTACCGGTAAAGCAAAAGCCTTCTTAGAAAACAAAGGATTTGATTTGCAGAAGCTTATTGAGGCACACGATTTTGCAAAGATTGCTTGTCTTCAGGAAGGTGCCAATGCGGCTTGTGAAACACTTGAGGAAAAGAAAACCTTTACAACATATGCTTCTGAACTTAATCGTCTCATGAAATATATTGACCGCAACGACATTACGGCAGATGCTCGTAAAGAATACGAAGCAATCGCAGCAATTTATTCTGAACTTCAGAAAAAACGCAGACATGTAGATACAACAGATTTAATGGTACAAATCAATGAAATTATAAGCTCTTATGTGGAAATTCAGCATGACGAAGCAGAAAAAAACGAAGAATCCAAAAGATTTGATATAAGTGCTATAGACTTTGATTTGCTTCGCAGAGAGTTTGCGAGATTAAATAAAAAGAATCTTGTACTGAGAGATCTTGAAGAGATTATCAAACAAAAACTTGATATGATGCTGTTTGCAAATTCTGAACGAGTTAACTATTATGAACGTTATCAACAGATTATAGACGACTATAATAGTGAACAAAACAGAGCAACCATAGAAAAAACTTTTATGGATTTGATGGATTTGGCCAACCAGATGACTCAGGAAGAACAGCGTTATGTCCGTGAAGGCTTTGCAAGCGATGAAGAGCTTTCATTCTACGATATGCTGTTCCGTGAAGATTTAGGGAAAAATGATATCAAAAAAATAAAAATGGTTGCTTCTACGTTGCTCCAAAAAATAAAGGATAAAATTTCCGAATTGGATCACTGGACTGATAAACAGGAAACGAAGGCAGCTGTCGATAATCTTATTCGTGATACTCTTTGGGCCGAACTTCCGGAATGCTATGATGAATTAAGTATCTCTGAATATCGCCAGAAGATTTATGAGTATGTCTATACTCGATATAAAGAGGTTGCGTAAATGCGCTATTAAAGCTGGAGGCAAAAAGCCTCCAGCTTTAATGATGAACATATGTTCGAATTTTATCTTGACCATGTGATGGTGTTGTCATATAATATAAATAGATTACTACAATGCTTGACATATAAAACAAATATAACGAAAGGAATAAGCTATGGGAAAACAAACAAAACAAAAAGGCAGTCATTTTGGCGGTGAATGGACTATACAAAAATTATATATTATTGAAGAATATGCTAAAACTTATCTTATAGCCTTAAAAAATCAAAAAGTTAGAAAGATATACATTGATGGTTTTGCAGGAAGTGGGAAAACCGAATTAAAACATGAAAGCAAGAGTGGAGAACAATGTGCAGCCATTATAGATGGTTCAGCATTGTTGTCTTTAAAATATGATTTCGACGAATATTATTTTTTAGAACTTGATGAGGATAGAATAAAGCTATTGGAAGAAAATGTAGAAAACTCATATCCTCAAAAAATTGATAAAATTCATTTTATTAGTGGGGATTGTAACGAAGAGCTGACAAAAGTTCTGGCGCGAACTACGATATATGATAGATGTTTGATGTTTTTAGATCCATATGCATTGGAATTAAAATGGGAGACGCTTGAAAAAATATCCAAATGCAACAGAGTTGACTTATGGTATCTGTTTCCTCTTTCAGTTGTTAGACTTATGGCAAAAAATAAAGACATATCGGACACTAATAAGGAGAAAATATCTTCAATTTTGGGAAATCAAAATTGGCTTGACGAATTGTTTGTTGAATCTCCGCAGATGAGTTTCTTTGATGAGCCTCAGTATGAAAGGGTTGAATATGAAAAAGTATTAGAATATATAAAAGCAAGGTTTTCTACCATTTTTCCATTTGTTTCACCGGATTCAAAATTGTTAAAAAACAAAAGCAAGAATGCGCCTATGTTTATGCTTTGCTTTATGATGACAAATAAAAGTGCGAAAGCCCAAAGTTTGGCGTCTAAACTTGTAAAAGGTATTATAAAAAGTGCGGAGAAAATAGGATGAAACATATAAAACGAAAATCATTGTTGTATAAGACTGGCGTAGAATACGGAGATTATACAATTAACCATATTCAGGGGTGTTCCCACGGTTGCAAATATCCTTGCTATGCGATGGCAATGGCAAAACGATTTGGAAAGGCAAGGACTTACGAAGAGTGGTGCGAACCAAAGCTAGTTGAAAATGCTCTTGACATAATTGATCAAGAAATTCCAAAATATAGAAACAAAATTAAATCGGTACATCTTTGTTTTACTTCAGATCCATTTATGTATGGATATAAAGAGGTTTCAGAAATGTCGTACTTGATTATAAAAAAATTAAATAATGCAGGTATTAAGTGTACTGTTCTAACAAAAGGAATTTTGCCAATTAATCTTGCGGATTTGTCGTTGGAAAATGAATATGGTATAACATTAGTTTCTTTAAATAAAAATTTTATTAATAATTTTGAACCATATGCTGCACCCATTGAAGAAAGAATCCAAGCTTTAAAAAATTTGCATGATAAAGGATGTAAAACATGGGTTAGTATTGAACCATATCCTACTCCGAACTTTATTGAGCAAGATATAAAAACAATTCTTGAAGCAATTAGCTTTTGCGATAAAATTATTTTCGGAAGGCTAAATTACAACAAAAAAGTGTCAGAATATAGAAACTACAAACAATTTTTTAATTCATGCGCGCAGACAGTTGAAGAATTTTGTAAAGAAAATAATAAGAAATGCCATATAAAAGAAGGAACGGTCACAGATATGTGTGAGAAGGATATAAGATAAGTGCTAATTTATGAACAGAAAAAGATTTTACCATTGTGCAATGAGGTGACCTATGGTTCTTGACGGAAGATGGAAATGGGAACTTAAAAAATTATCGTGGGCAATATCTTTTTGGAAAAGAACATCTGCTTATAGTGAATACAGCAGACACCAATTAGACCGTGCAATTCTATATTCCGCTGTCATAATACGGAAGGCCATTGAAGAAGAAATAGAGTTGGAGAAATTGGCAAAAGACAAAAATATAACTCTTCCAGGTAAAAACATTAAAGACATTACAATCTCTGCAATAAAATTTCCTTACATCGGTGATGAATGCTGGACTTTCCGTGGAAGAGTATGTGCTTTCAGTTACGATAACGGAAAAAACATTACACTAAAAACAAAAGAGTTGTGCAACTGTATTGTACATTCATATGTTTGGGGCATGGTTGGTTCTGATAAGCAAAAAGGGTTCATCGGTTTTATGGCAGCATCTGATTTTGATAAAGAGAAATTTATGCATTTTGTATCGTTTGATGAATGGCAGAAACTGTTGGATATGGTTATTGAAAATGGATAAATAAGAAAAGACATTGCTCTCATATGTAGCAATGTCTTTTTTGTTTTCACACATTCGCCAAATAAAAATTCCTTTGCTAAAATATGGTCAAAGGAGGCGAAAATAATGGTAAATTTTATTGAAGAGCTTTATTATGGGAACATTGAACCGCAAAACAAAAAGCGGAAAGAAAGCAGAAATTACAGCAGAGAAATGAAAGTATTATATGAAAATGAGGACGTGCTTTTGGAAAAGCTTCCGTTGGAAGACAAGAAATTATTCCTCGAATATGTCGATGCTTGGGGAATCGTTGACGGAAAATCAGTTGTTGATAGCTTTGTTACTGGATTCAGATTAGGGGCAAGATTTACTTATGATGTATTCGTTCTGCCGGAAAACGGTATGCTGAAGGAGGATTGAGCATGGAGAAAAAATATTGTCTGGAACTTGATGGCTATGAATACAGAATAGTAATAAATGCTCTGAATGTTTTAAGAAATTCTCTTATTCAGCAAGGTCGATATACGGATGCGGTGGATGATCTTATGATAAAGATTATAGATACCAAGCCGAAAATAAAATGGTTTGCAAAGAGGTGAGCACATGGAACTGACAATTTATAACAAGAAAAACGGACTTGATTACACTCTTTGCGGAGAATATTATCTCCCAAATCTTCTTCCACTACAAATTGAAGAAAAAGAAATAGGTATTTGGGGTATGCGGCACCTCAGATATATAAAACAGCACAAAAAAGTGCGTTACACAAATCTGCTGACAACTGGAAAATTGAATGCATACCTTGTGGAGATTGACGAGCGTGCTCAAAATATGAAAGCTATGCTCATTAAACAAATATACGAGCACGAGGGTGTAAACGAGATGCTCAAAGAGCGAAATCAAATGGAATGGGTTCAAAGAATGAACAATATACGCAATAGGGCCGAAGAAATAATCAACCGGGAAATAATTTGTAAATAAGAAAAGGACTCTCATTATTAAATTTTGAGAGTCCTTTTTCTATTCAGGCGGTTTTTATAAAAAGCTATTGCTATTTTACTTAAAAAGGAATATGCTGTTTTTAACAAAAGCATAAAATTGCTTTCAAACGGAAAACAAATAGTTTGTAGACGAGAGGAGCGAACAATGTGAGTAATTCTATAAAAAAGGAATTTGATAAAACTGAAATCACTAAAGATATTTTGGAACTGCAAAACATTGTTGCCATATTCAATACAACAGGTTTTCTTGATTGTAATTATGCTATCCAAAAGATAAATGAAATACGAAGCAAAAATATAGAATTAGTAGCAGCAACTGCTTTGAAACAAGCTGAAAGCGGTACGGTAATTCTTCAAATGGCAGATAACAATACGATAATAAATAATGTCCAGTTTCAAATCGATTTTTTGACATCAAAACTTGCAAAAATAAATTCGGAGGATGAAAGAAATGGCTGACATCAAACTCTTTAGCATAAAAGGAAAAGTTGAAGAATTGCCTTCCAAACAAGTAACTTTAGAGAAAGAACTGCAGAAATTACTTGAAGAAAATATGTCAACCTTTTTCGGAGTTACTTTTCTGAAATCCGAGTATCGTATTACCAATGGCCGTATGGACAGTATTGGTATAGATGAAAACAATTGCCCGGTTATTTTTGAATACAAACGTAGCATGAATGAGAACGTTATAAATCAGGGCTTGTTTTATCTTGATTGGTTACTTGACCATAAAGCAGATTTTAAACTTTTGGTTATGGAAGTGCTCGGGCCAGAAAAGGCAGATTTAATAGATTGGAGTATGCCCTGCGTTATCTGCATCGCCAATGATTTTACTAAATTTGATGAACATGCAGTTAACCAAATGCAAAGGAACATAAAACTTGTTCGTTACCGTAAATTTGGTGATGATTTGATTGCTCTGGAACATTTGAACGCTCCTCATGTTCAGCCGGTAACTGATGATACGATTTCTCAACCGGCAAAGAAAAGTGGTTGGAAAGATAAAGATTTTAACCAGTATCTTGCAGAAGCCGGCGAAAAAAATCAAAATCTTTTTTATACAATTAAAGAATACATTCTTTCTCTTGGTGATGATATTACTGAAAACCAATTGAAACTTTATGTTGCGTTTAAAAAATCAAAAAATGTTGTTTGCGTAGAAGTTTATCAGAGTTCGGTTTTACTCCATTTGAAGCTTAATCCTGATACGGTAGATCTGATTCCAGGATTTGTTGAAGATGTCAGAACAAAGGGACACTGGGGAACCGGCGACCTCAGAATTATCATAAAAAGCACGGAGGATTTTGAGAAAGCCCAGCATTTAATCAACCGTGCATATAATGAAAACTAATAATTTGCTTTCGTAAGTATATAAAAAAGCTCCCCGATTTTTCGGGGAGCTTTTTTGTCTTAAATCATCCAGATAGGAACAATAAAGTTGTCTGCATTAATTGCGGAGAGTTCGGGACGCATACAGAGAATCGCGCCTTTGCCGCGGGGAACGGAACCTTTGTCGAGTATTGAAAATGCTCCGATAAGCTCGCTGCCGGGATTTACGGAACGTTTAATTTCAAGAGGATTAAGAACTCCGTCGCTTTCCATAACCATATCAATTTCGTTGCTTTCTTTGTCGCGGTAATACCAGATAAGACATTCCTCGGCGCAGTTGTGATAGCTCTTAATAATTTCGGAAACAACGTAGTTTTCAAGAATTGCTCCGTTTATTGCACCGTTTTGAAGAATCTCCGGAGAAGAGTATCGCGTCAGATATGCGATAAGTCCGGTATCGAAAAAGTACATTTTAGGTGTTTTGATAGTTCTTTTAAGAAGATTGTTCGAATACGGACGCAAATAGAAAATAATATCGGATTTTTCAAGAACCTGGAGCCAGCGTTTCGCCGTGTCATCGGAAACGCCCACATCCTGTGCGATATCGTGAATATTGAGCATCTGTCCTGCTCTGCATGCTGCTGCCCTGATAAAATCTCTGAACGCAAGTTTATCAACGTTGGAAATGAGTTCGCTTACGTCGCGGTCAATATAAGTCTGGATATAGCTCGAATAGAATACGTTTCTGTCGCTGAACTTTTCACTTACATATCCGGGAAGAGAACCTTTCCAGATCCTTTCGTAAATCTCATTCAAATCAACAGGACTTCCATTTTTTCTGCGCTCTTTCAAAAGTTCAAGGTCAGGGATAAAAGGTGTATTTTTACCTTTTCCGTATATTTCATGCTGAGAAAGGGAAGGCATATGAAGAATCGCAACGCGTCCGGCAAGAGATTCCTGTGCAAGCTCCATCATCTTGAAAGCCTGGGAACCGGTAAGCCAGAAAGAGCCGGGAGCGGCTCCGTTATCAATGGCGATTTTTATATACGAGAATAATTCCGGAGCATACTGGACTTCGTCAATAAGAATTGGAATATTGTGAAGCTGAAGGAAGAGAGCCGGATCGTTTTTTGCAAGTCTGCGCTCTTCAAGGTCATCAAGAGTTACGTATTCACGGTCATCATTCATCAGCTGTTTCAGCACGGTTGTTTTGCCAACCTGTCTCGGACCGGTAATCAGAACGCAGGAATATTCTTTTGAAAGCGCGATGATTTTTTCCTCAATATCTCGTTTGATGTACATCATGAACATCTCCTTTCGTTCGCTTATATACTACATATATTTTAATAAAAAGCATGTACATTGTCAAGGCTAAAATACGATGCAATCGTATTTTAGCCAGAAATTAAAATATTATACACGTTTTTTGAGTTTTGTAAGAAAAAATATATAGTTTTTCTAACAAAATACAAAATCTTATATAAAATTTTTATTGTTCACAAAATATATGTTTTTTAGACAAATAAAAATGTTAAATTTATTTTGTAAAAACAGGAACAATTTTGTGCTTTATATGCCATTTAATATTAAGGAGGTGAGAAATCATGGAAGATAACGAAATAATAGACCGGGAAAATGATCTTTTTGCTGTTGGTGTACCACTCTTACGGCATATGGAATATATACCGGCGTTCTTCGCCATACCAAAGGAACTGTTTGAAGGAACCTGGAACGATATTCTGAAATTGCCGAGAGTGCCGGCGGAACTTGTTCTTAACGAAGAATATCGACGAATAATAGAAAGCGATATTTTTTTGAATTTCCTTATGAATTCATATGCGGCGATGATCTGGCCTTTGTTTTGCAGAGGAAAAAACTATGAAGCTCTTTCACCATATGAACCGACAAAATATCTTTTAAGCTGCTTTCCGCTTTGGGCTAAAGAGCTGACAGAAATGGGCTTTATCCCGACCCTGCAGGATATGATGATTTGGCATCCGTTTAATATTGTTTATTACCCTTCTGCTATGGAGGTTGAAGAAGCAATTTACGTAATGATGCGAAAAGTCGATGAAAAATATAAATTCAGCAAAATCAAAAAACTGTCAGAAGAAATGCCGTGTTTTGAAGATTTCAGACAGGGAAGTTATGAGATAAGAAATTTCTTCAGAAATTGGTATCACACAAGAACAAAGCATCCTATGATATCGCTTGAAGATTTCAGAAAAACCTATGAAGAAAACCATGACGGCATACAGTGGGATGTGGAGGACGAAAGCCGGAACATTGATGAAAATGTTGAGGAATATGTAACATCTCAAATTCTGGTGGATAATTTCAAAGCAACCCTCGGCAAAAAAGATCTTGAAATTCTCGAAATGCGTATGGATGGATATACGCTAGAGAGCATTGCGGAAAAACTCGGGTATAAAAACCATTCCGGAGTTTTGAAGCGAATCCGAAAAATCGGTTTGGCTTACCAAAAGTTTACCGGCGAAGATTTCGGATTTGAAAGCAGAAAAATCATATGATAACACCTGTTATTTTCGGCAGGTGTTATTTTTATGCAAAAATTCAGAAAAGAGGTGGTTAAAACCATTATACATTATTAAAACCGAGGAACTTTCGGAAGAAAACGATCTTCTGGATTCGGTTGATATGTTTCTCGGAAACTGACGGCATCAAAGTGATGCCGTTTTTTGATGCAGAAAAATCAAGGCGGCATCATTTTGGCATTACATTTTTTAAGGAGGATTTATTTATGAAAACTTGTTCTATCAGAAAATCTTATTATAACGGAATGTGCACCGATGAATATCAGTACATTGACCGGGAAGGCACTTTTGAAGCAACTCTTGATGACAGATATTGGGGCAACAGTATCAACATTCTTGCCTTTTTCACTCTTTCTGACGGAAGAAAAATTATCGCTTCCGCATGGCAGAAAGATAATTATCTCGGAATCCAGGATATTGAGAAAGGAGCAAAGCTTTTAATCACTTTTGAGAAAAACAAAAAGGGAATCCCATATCTCCGAAAGGTTGAAAGACAGGGAGAGGAGAATTCCTGTCTTATGCAATAACAAGCAGGGAACTTGTACGGCAAGTTCCGCTTGTCAGGGGTAACCCCTGAAACCCCGAATTGGAAAGGAGCTGATTTTAATGAACAGAAATGAAAAAGAAAGGACAATGCGGCTGGATTTAAGGGTATCGCCGCAGGAAAAGAAAAAGATTGAATCCACCGCAAAGAAATGCGGAATATCCGTTTCGGAATATATGAGGCAAAGGGCTTTGGGATTTTCTCCGAGAGAGATTCCTCCGGTTGAATGGTATTCCATTATGAATCATCTCTACCGAATAAATGAAAAGCTCGATAAAAATTCCCCGGAAGCGGAAAGAAAACTTGATTCCCTTATCGAAGATATGCGTCTGCAGTTTCTCTCTCCGGGAAAAGAAAACGCAGACGAGATAAAGAAATCGGTGGGCGGATAATGGCAACAACGGGATTCTGGCCTGTTAAAAGCAGGCTCAAAGATGTGATAGATTATGCCGAAAACCCGGATAAGACAATTGATAAAAAATGTGTCGATGAGGATTTGTGGTATGTTATCCGCTATGCGGAAAATGACAGTAAAACCGATAAAAAGATGTATGTAAGTGGCATAAACTGCTCACCGAAAACCGCATACGAACAGATGAGCGCAACTAAAGCGAGATTCGGAAAACAGGGCGGAAACGTTGCATATCATGGTTATCAGAGCTTTAAAACCGGAGAAGTCACTCCCGAAGAAGCGCACGAAATCGGCGTCAAAACCGCAAGAAGAATGTGGGGAGGAAGATTCGAGATAGTAGTCACCACCCATCTCAATACGGACAATATCCATAATCATATAGTCATAAATTCTGTATCATTCGTTGACGGAAAGAAATACGAAAACCATATCCGCGACCATATTGCGCTCCGGGAAGAATCGGACGAGATATGCAAGGAATACGGAAAATCCGTTCTGAAGGGTTCAAACTTTTACGGCAAGGGCAAAAAGAAAGAATACTGGATCCATAAGAACGGCGGCATGACCCACAGAGATATGCTCAAAAGAGATATTGATGAGGCACTTTCCGTTGCGATGACGAGGCAGCAGTTCGATCATCAGCTTATGATGCTGGGTTACCGATATGTGAGAAACGGAAACTATGCGCACCCGTCAATCATCGCACCTGGCTGGAAAAGAGCTGTCCGCATAGATTCTCTCGGAGAAAAATATACCGAGGAAAATATCAAAAAGCGTATTTTGCAAAATCCCAACCACCCGGAATTTGAACCGCGGAACTGGATTAAGAAACCGAAGACTCCGCTTTATGAAATTGAGATAGAATTTAGAAAAGCCATGCAGATGGACGCGATTCAGCTGTTGATGCAGATATTCATAGATATGCTCCTGCATGCGCTGAACCTTAATGCGCCGGAAAGGAAAAGACCCGTTTCGCCGCTACTGCGTGATGAGGTCAGAAAATTGGATAAATACAATGAGCAGATAAGGCTTCTTGCCGGATTCGAAATCGAAACCGGTGAGGAGCTTCTTTCATTTATCGAAGAAACGGAAGAAAAGATAAAAAATCTCGAAAACGAGCGTCAGAAAATCTATAACAAAATCCGGAGGGTTAAAACGCCCGAAGAAGAGGAAAAATTAAAACAGAGAGCAAAAGATATTTCCGCAGAGATAGCGCCTTTACGAAAACGAAAGAAAACCGCAGAAGAAATAGCGGAAAACATTCCGAAAATCAAAGAACTTTTAAAAACGGAAATGGAAATGGAAGTTTCCGTTTTGGAAAAAGAAAAAATCAGACAACGATCGAGAGAGAGGTAATATACATGAAAAATACAGAAAGATTTATAGAGAACATTGAGATAACGAAACTTCACCCTTTTGAAGGCAACCCATACAAAGTCCGGGACGATGCGGATATGGAAAGCCTTGAAGAAAGCATAAGTGAGCAAGGCATCGCCATGCCACTGTTGGTTCGTCCTTTGGAAAACGCGGAAGGAGAATACGAGATAATATCCGGGCACCGCAGACTTTTTGCCGCAAGGCGGCTTGGGCTTAAAGAAGTTCCGGTGATAGTTTATGACATCAGCCGTGAAGACGCTATTGTTATGCTGGTGGACAGCAACCTTTTCCGGGAACATGTTCTTCCTTCGGAAAAAGCATTCGCCTACAAAATGAAGCTGGAAGCTATGAACCGGCAGGGTTACCGCTCTGACCTAACTTCGACACAAGTTGGGTCGAAGTTCCGTACAAATGAAATGGTAGGCGAACAAAACAGCGAAAGCAGAGAACAGATACGCAGATATATCCGCCTTACCCAGCTTATCGGCGAACTCCTGATACTTGTGGACGAAGGAAAAATCGCTTTCACTCCGGCTGTTGAACTTTCATTTCTGACCGAGCAGGAACAGAGAACTTTGCTTGAGCATGTGGTGCTCAATGACTGCACTCCTTCCCTTTCACAGGCGAACCGCATGAAAAAACTTTCGCAGGAAGGCAAGCTCACTTCCGAAGAAATACAGAAAATCATGTCCGAAGAAAAGGCAAACCAGCGGGAAATGTTCAAAGTTCCGGTTGCAAAAATAGAAAAATATGTTCCTAAAGGAAGCCGCAAACAGCTCGAAGACTTCGTGCTCAAGGCCTGCGAATACTACGCAAAACATCTCATCAAGCAGAAAGAGCGAGAACGGTGAGGTGAAAGCATGGAGTATGAAAGAAATATTTATCAGAAAATTGAAATTGAAAAAGAGCTTTTTGACCTCTATGCAAAGTCGCTTGTGCCGGAAATCCGAAGCTTTTATAGCACGGACAAAGGCAAAGAATATTTCGAGCATTGGCTCGGTGCTCATCCGGAATATAACGGAGAAAAGAAACTTGAGTTAGTACATCCGACATAAAAAAGGACAAAAGAAAGCCCCTGCAAATCGAAAGATTTGCAGGGGGGTCTATAACTTGCCGTGAGAAAATTTTATAGAAAGCTGTTACAAATAAAAAGTCAGTTGTTATAATATAAGTGAAGATGTATACTTTTAATGGAATAATTGGTTTATTAGAAAACACTTTAATCGCAACTGAAACAATAGTTTTTTAAAATGGGGGATGAAAATGTACGAAGAAATTTTTAAACGAATTACAGAAGCGGCCCAAAATAATTCTTTGACTTTTTTTGTAGGCGCAGGGGTATCTGCGGTTTCTGGTGCACCTAAATGGTCTGATCTTATTGATTCTATGTGTTTGGAATTAGGTGATACACCAAAAGGCAAATATACGTCTGATGAATGTTTACGTATACCTCAAATGTATTACTATTCAATAAATCAAGATAACAAAAAATATTATTCTTTTGTCTCTAAAAGTTTAAAAAAGGTAAAACTGTTACCCAACGATATACATAAGATGTTATTGCGGTTTAATCCATGTTCATTTGTAACAACAAATTTTGATGAATTGCTCGAAGAAGCTGCAATTCAAAATGCTCAGAGCTTTAAATCAATTGCGTGTGATTCTGAAATATCATCAATTAATGGTGATAAATATATTCTTAAATTACATGGGGATTTAAAACACAAAAATATTGTTTTAAAAGAAGAAGATTACCTTAATTATAGTGAAAATTTTAAATTGATTGAAACAGTATTAAAAGCAGTTTTTTCAATGAATACAGTAGTATTTATTGGATATGGATTGAATGACTATAACATAAAACTTGTATTAAATTGGGCAAAAACTTTGTTAAAGGACCAATTTAACGAGCCTATTTTCATTTATACCGATAGTGATGAATTAAGTAAAGAAACATTATTATACCACGAATCAAAAGGGCTGAAAGTAATTGAATGTAAAAACTTTATAAAGGGTTTTAATAAAGATACGCCGTACATAGATAGATATATAAGTGTATTGCAGGCAATTAATTCTTATTCCATGTATTCGTTTGACGGTAAAAGTGATGTAGAGGCTTTTGAAATTATTTGTGAGTTTTTAAGGCCATTAAACCAATTAAGAGCGTTAAGGATACAGGATATTCGTGAAAAAATAGGAAAATATGTTTATATTCGTGATGATGGTGTAATATCTCCATTGCCATATAACGAAAATGTATTAAAAAAATTCATAGAAATAAGCAGCCTTCAGAGAGAAGAACGAGAAAAAATAGAAAAAAGTGTTTTAGAAAAGTATGAAATTATTTCCACAGTATTTTTAAAAGCAGGAATTACAAATATTGAATTTGATAAATCTTTTATTAAAATTGATGGGACTTGCGAATTTGCTGATTTATATTGCACGAGCTTTAATTATATGAAAATGGATAGCTATTGTAAGATAAAAACAACAAATAAATTTGAATTGTATAAAAAAGCGTATTATTTGACAAGATTAATGAGGTTTGAAGAGGCATATTTTTTGTTCTTGAAAGTAGCAAAAGATGCATTTAAAGAAAAAAATTATTTGCTTTATTACCTGGCACAAGTGAATTGCAATAATCTTTGTAATGCGATAAAACATGCTGATCAGTACTATGGATGCTTTAATTTGAAAGAAATAGAAAAAAGCGCATTAAGTGAAGAACAAATAAGAAAACTTTTTGATGGACTTCCTGTGGAATTTAAAAATAAGTATGATAGCTTAAAAGATTTAAATTCATCCTCATTACTGTATAAATATTCATATAATGCTTTTGTAGATGGACAAAAATTACAAAACGCCATAGAATCGAATTCATTAGAATTTGGATTATCAAGTGGCGGAAAAGCTGTATGTAGAATTAATGAATACTTAAATTTTCTTGTGGCTAATGGGTTGTTTCTGGATTCATATGAAGAATTTAGGAAGACGGTAAGCAATCTGATGAGTTTACTAATTTATAAATATTCAGAACAAGAAAAAAAGAAACTTGCGGGAGAAGATTTTTTGAAGTTTTCTTCAGGAAAAGTTGTTTTTGATGACATAGATTTTTATTGTTTTATTGAATATTTTAATAGCGATTCGATGATAAAACTTTTTAAAAAATATGATATAGATACGATAGAATTCGAAAATATGGATAAAATTTGTCAAGCAATTAATAATTTAATAGAGTATTATGAGAAAGTTGTTTTGAAATCGAATAGTGTTTTTGAGAAAATTGAATATCAAGTAAAAATTAAGAAATGCTTAACGCTTCTAAGATATATTGACATTCCACAAGAAATAGTGGATAAGGTGTGTAAATTCATCTTTTCATATGATTTTAGAGACATTTTAATAGATGATAAAATTTTATTCTTAGATAAACAACTGTACAAAAAGAGAAAATATAGTTGTTTTACAAGAAAAATAGTGGAAGATGCTTTGATTGATTATATTGATATGCACATAAAGTCCATTGAAAAAGGGAGAAAGTTTGAAGTCTTTTCAGCGACAAGTGGCATTAACTATTATAATTTGGTTCAGTATATTTCACCAGAAAAAGAGTTCCATTCCAAACGACTTTCGTTGCGTGTATCAAAAATAATTAAACTGAAGGACACAACTATGTTAAATCACGTAGCAAAATACTATATTAACTATGTTTCTTTTTATCAACGAGCTAAAGTCATTGCTCTGGCCAAAAAATCTTTGGAAAAGAATTTCGATTTTCAGCTATTGTCTTTACTGATTGGCTACAATGCAAAAATTAATGATGATGTTATTAATAAATTGCAAATGTTCCTTTATCAGCAAATTGAAAACAAACAAAGCAAAAAATCGATACAAGTGTTTCCTCCGATAGATTGTTATGAAGAATTGAACCAAGTGGCATACTGGTGCTTTTTGGGAAATCTTAAAAAGGAAAACTTTTCTTGTTTTTTAGGTAAGAGTAATCTGTTTGACTTTTTCTATTTGTACAATAAATTTGATTTTTCTAAATTTGATGTTTCTTGGTTGTTGTTCTTTACTAAACCAGTGCTCATATCAATTTTGAAGAATGCCTTCGTAAGAAACAAAATACGTTCAAATATTAGTAATGTTTTAATGAATGAACGAATGAAGGCTACTGATGAGAAAAGATTGTCAAAAATTTTGGTTGAGTATTTTTGCTAATATATATTTAGGTTAATACAAGTTACGAATTAAAAACAACCCGTATTCATTTGAACACGGGTTGTTTTTATATGCCAGAAAAATCAAACTCTGCACATTCGCCAAAAGAAAAAAATTCAAGTAAAATATTACCAGGTATAAAAAGGAGGTCAAATATATGAATGTTGTAATTTATGCCAGATTTTCGAGCCACAGCCAGACGGAACAGTCAATAGAAGGCCAGCTGAAAGAATGTTATACCTACGCTGAAAGGATGGGATATACGGTTGTCGGTGAATATATAGACCGTGCTCAAAGCGGAAAGTTTGATAATCGTACAGACTTTCAAAAGATGATCGCAGACAGTGAAAAACATACTTTTCAGGGCGTACTTGTTTATCAGCTTGACCGCTTTGCCCGTAACAGATACGACAGTGCGATTTATAAAGCAAAGCTAAAGAAAAACGGTGTGCGTGTTCTTTCAGCAAGGGAGAACATCACCGATGACGCTTCGGGAATTTTGATAGAGGGCGTTCTTGAAAGTATGGCAGAATATTATTCTGCGGAACTTGCACAGAAGATACACAGAGGCATGCTGATTAATGCCGAAAAATGTTTATCTAACGGAAGCAATCCGGGGCTTGGCTTTAAAGTTAATAAAGACAGAACTTTTTCCGTTGATGAAGAAGGAGCAAAAATCGTTCGTGAAATATTTGAACGTTATGCAAGAGGAGAAACAAAGGCAGAGATAGTAAAGGATTTGCAGCAAAGAAAAATTAAAACTTCACTTGGGAATGTATTTACATATAATAGCTTAAGTCATTTACTTGAAAATAAGCGTTATATAGGAGTTTATATGTATAAAGATATGGAAACTCCGGGGGGAATGCCAAGAATAGTGGACGATGATTTATTTTATAAAGTTCAGGATATTCTAAACAAAAATAAAGTTGTTCCTGCACGCACAAGAGGAGAGAATGAATATCTTTTGACTACAAAACTTTTTTGCGGATATTGCAAAGAAATGATGGTAGGATACGGTGGTACCGGAAAATCCGGAAAACAATATCATTATTATATGTGTAGGAAAGCACGCAAAAAACAATGTGATAAGAAAATGATTAAAAAAGAATATATTGAAGATCGAATAGTAAAAGAGTGTCTTAAAATGCTTACGGAGGATAAAATTCAGTATATAGCCGAGAAAATTGCAGAAGAATGCAGCAAAAATCCAGATAATATTTCCGTAAAAGAAATCAAAAATGCTCTGAAAGAAGTTGATTTAGCAATTGAGAATCTTTGGAAAGGAATTGAAAAAGGACAAGCAGTTGAAATGCTGACAGAACGTCTTCATAAACGTCAGGCAGAAAAAGCAGAATTAGAGGAACGGCTTGCCATTGAAAACAATAAAAAAGTTTGTCTGTCTGAAGCACAAATTCTGGCTTTTCTTGATTATATTTGTGAAATGCCTCTAAACGATTTAAACAAACGCAGGGCGATTATCAATATATTTGTTCACTCGATTTATTTGTATGATGGATATTTTACATTGATTATCAATGCCAGTAAAAAACCATTAAACATAGAGAACATACCGTTTGATGATATTGAAGCGGCATTTGATGCGGAAAACTGCGATTTTGGGGAGTGTTCATCTTTGCAGATAACTGCTCCACCAAATATCGAAAAAACCTTGAAACTATGCGGTTTCAAGGTTTTTTTATTGCCAAAAAACAGACCTTTTACAGCGCTTGAATTTTGTACCAAATTCAGAGCATTCAAGAGGTACAGTTATGGCAAGAATTATGATGAAAAAAGCGCATAACGAAAGCATTTCCGAGGCTTTTGAGGGGTTTATGCTTTCGGCGCAATCAAGAGGTCTGACTGATAAGACATTAATTGTGCTGACAGCCGCACAAACGCTCTTGATAATGTTCAGATATAAGTGCAGTATACAAAAAAACCTTGAAACTGAAAAGTTTCAAGGTTTTTTTTAAAAGAATCAATATTTATATTTTCTGCAAAGTTCGATAAGCTGTTTTTTAGAGGAAACGCCGAACTTTCGGTAAATGTTTTTGTTATGGAATTTAATGGTGTTTTCAGTGATGAAAAGCTCCGCCATGATTTCTTTTGTGCCGATTCCGGAAAGGTGAAAATCAAAAATCAACCTTTCGGTATGAGTAAGCGAAGCAAGGCATTTTTCAAAAAATTCACGTTCTTCGTCATTATTTTTGATTTCTTCAAGGGCCGGAGGATTTGGGATATATTCAGTTTCTATGTCTCTTTTTGTTTCCTTAAAAGTGTTTTCTTCTTCAATTTCCTGAAGAAGAAGGTGTATTCCCAAAAGAAAAAGTTCGGTGATTATGTAGGAAACGGAAAGCAGCTCAAAATCGATTTTAACAAGCTGTTCAAAAAGCCAGATGCAGATGTTTATAAAAACCGCGCCTGCAATAATAAGCGCATGGGTTCTTTTCGGAAGCCTTTTTTCAACGGAAGCATAAATGATCATAAAAATCATTGCTCCAAAATAGAAAAGAAGATAGAAAAGATAAACGCTGTGCAAAGGTCCATAAATTTTTTCAAGAACCGAAACGCCGTTTAACTCAACAAGAGAAACAGATTTGTAATAGACATCAAGAATTCCGGGACTTGCCGCAAGAAGGAAAACAAGAAAACTTAAAAGCCCAAGGCAGAAGATGTGCCATTTTTTGTAATTGATTTTACATACATCCATAATGATTATGAGCATTATAAGAGGAAGAAAACTTGAGCCGAGATAGGAGATCCTGTTTGCCATAAGAGCATTTTCAAGAGTTTTTGAAACAGAAAGAAGAAAATATCCGCTGTTTACGACAAAAACAGATGTGAAAAGAAAAATGAACCAAATCTTTTTTCTGAAAACAAGCACGCAATACGCAATAAGTAAAACAAGGGAAAGCAACGCAATTGTTCCGTAAATCACGGACATGCTTGCTGCTTTTTCACCGATTATTCCGCAGCCGGAAAAAACAAACACTGATAACATAATCAGAATAGAAAAAATAGCGTTTTTTTTCATGCCAAACCTCCCTGTTTTTGGGTTTTACTACACCAAAAACCTACACTTTTTGACAAAAAATAATAAATACTACACTTTTTAAACCGAATTGTGTGTCGACAAAAAAATGGTGTAGGTATATAATTATACCAAAGATCCTCTGATTTGAAGAATAGCACATTAAAACTTTTTCGTAAAGTGAAAACGGCAAAAATACATAATTTGATTATATATTTTAAGAGAAATGAGGGAGAATTCATGAAAAAATTTGTTCTTATTCTTGCGGCAATATGCCTTGTTTTTTCTGCCTGCGGAACAAAAGAAAAGGAAAAACAACCCGTAACAATTTCGATTTGGCATGTTTACGGCGCCCAAACGGATTCTCCTCTTAATGACCTTATCGGCGAATTCAACGAAACCGTTGGAAAAGAAAAAGGAATCCGCGTTGAAGTTACGATGGTTTCCAACAACAAGAATATCCACAAAGATATTCTTGCCGCTTCAAACAATGAACCCGGCGCGCCGGAATTTCCGGATATTTTTGTGGCATACCCAAGCACCGTTATGGCAATGGCGGACGAAAACATTCTTGTCGATTACCGGGATTGTTTTTCCGAAGAGGAAATTGAAAAATTCATTCCTTCGTTTGTTGAAGACGGCGAAGTTGAAGGAAGGCTTGTGTGCCTTCCGGTTGCAAAATCCACCGAGCTTTTGTTTGTGAACAAAACCGCTTTTGACCGTTTTTCCGAAAGCACCGGAGCAAAAATCGAAGACCTTTATACTTGGGAAGGCCTTTATGAAACTGCAGCAGCCTATGCGGAATGGACGGATTTACAGACTCCGGAAACTCAAAATGACGGAAAAACTCTTTTTGTACATGATTTCCATTTTAACTATTTCCAGGTGGGAACAGAATCCCTTGGCGGAGATTTCTTTGAAAACGAAAAAATCGCTTTTGATGAAACCTTTGAAAATGTCTGGAAACCTTATGCAAAAGCCTGCCTTTCAGGCGGAGTGTGGCTTTATGGAGGATATGCAACCGAACCTCTTCGCACGGGCGAATCCATTGTAAGTGTTGCTTCTTCCGCAAGCGTTCTTTATTTTTCCGATGAGGTTATCTATCCGGACAATACAAGCGAAAAAATCGAAATGATAGTGCGTCCTGTTCCGGTTTTTGAAAACGGAACAAATCTTGTAATGCAGCGCGGAGCGGGAATGTGTACCGTAAAATCAACTCCGGAAAGAGAAGCCGCGGCGGTGGAATTCCTTAAATGGCTTGTTTCTCCGGAAATCAACACCCGTTTTACCGTAAGTACCGGATATATGCCGGTAACAGAGGAAGCTTTTTCGGATTATCTTCCGAAAGCCATAGAAAACCTTACGGAGCCGATGTATGTTGAACTTTATAAAGCGTATATCGAAACTCAGGAAAAATATGATTTTTATTCTGCACCGAAATTTGATGCATACCTTGAAATTGAAACCACTTTCGAGGACGAAATCCGAAGATATCTTTATAACGGAAGAAATGAATTTATAGAAGGGGAGAAAACTCCGGAACTTCTGGAAGAGGCGATAAAAGAAAATTATATCCTTTTTAAAGATTTTATGTAAATTTTTATAAACTCCCAAGGGAGGTCTGAAAATTGAAGCTGACTTTAAGAGAAATCATAAAGCTTACCAAAAATTCGAAAAATCACAGCGTAAAAATGCAAAACAGGCTGCTTCTTTATTGGGGAGTTATGATGTTTGCTTTTTTCGCGGCGATTCTTGTGATTCTGAGCTTTGCGGGTGTTTTTTCAAACGCAGAAGAAAAGGCTTTGCAGATTCTTAGCTTTCAGGAAAAAAACTCTTATGCGGAATTAAGCGAGCAATTTTCAACTCTTACGGCAAAAGGGATTGTCCTTTCGGAAAAATCTTCCGAAATAATTGAAAACATAATTTTTCCAAAAGGAATTTCATCCCTTGATAATTCTCCGAAGGACCTTGAAATAATCCAGACGATATTGTATGGCGAACTTGATACGATCCTTAATTCAAGTCCGTGCAACGGCGCTTATATAATTTTTAATGCAACAACGAATACAAAAGCGCCGAATGCGGAAAAATCAAAAGCGGGAATATATCTTCGCGTTGTAAATATAAGCGGAAAAAATGAAATTGATACCGATCTGGTCCTTTTCAGAGGAATTCCGGCAGTTGCAAGAAAAAATGATATCGAACTTCATAACCGCTGGAAACTTGAATTTGATGTTTCAAATTTTCCGGGATATGAAACAGCTTTCAACAGTTCCGGAACAAGAATATCTGAAGAATGCTTTTGGACAGAAAAAACTGTCCTTCCGCAAACCTGGGAAAATATGGTTCTTTTAAGGATTCCGATAATCGGAAAAGACGGTTCTGTATATGGTGTTTGCGGAGTTGAAATAAGCGAACTTTATTTCCGCCTTTTCCATCCGGCAATGGAAAGCGAATTCGGAGGAATTGTCACCGTTATTGCGCCGATTAAAGAAGATGAACTTATGGTTTCGAAAGGCATGGTCGGCGGAATTGAAGGAACTAACCTTCGCAGCGGCGAAGACCTTATCATCAAAGAAGGCGAAAGTTTTAATACATATATCGGAAGAGATTCTTCGTTTATCGGTCTTCATCAAAAACTTGATATCAAACTTGAGGGCGAAAGCGAAGTTTATGCGGTAACTCTTCTTCCGGAAGAATATTATCTTAAGGAGGAACAAAGCGGCAGAATAGTCTGGATCATCAGCACGGTAATCCTTTTTATAACTTTGATATTTGCTTCATTCTTCCTTACAAAAAAATTTGTCAAACCGATCGTTGAAAGCCTTGAAAATATCAAAAGCGAAAAAGTTTCGGGAATTTCCGAAATAGATACCCTTCTTGCTTTTATCCGCGAAAAAGAAAAGGATAAAGGCAAGCAAAAGCTTCCGGAAGACATAGAGGAACTTTTTGCGGAGTTTTTTGAAAGGGCAAAAGCTCTTACCCCAACGGAAAAAACAATAATAAGATATTACGCCGAAGGCAAAGAGATAAACGAAATTCCGGAACTTTGCTTCATAAGCATAAATACGGTGAGAAAACATAACGCAAATATTTATCAGAAACTTGAAGTTGGTTCAAGAGAAGAACTTCTTCTTTATATTGAGCTTTTCCGCAGAAGCGGAAGGCTTGATCAGCTGTTCTGAAAAAATTAATAAAAAGCCCCGATATCCATCGGGGCTTTTTATTATTGTTGCCTTTAGGCTTAACAAAACCCCTGGTTCTGCCAGGGGTCGATAAACAGCCTTGGCATAAAAATTCTTGTATTTTCGGAAATGGTTTGGCGGTTGCAAAACTGAAAAAACAAGAGATTTTTATAAAAGTTATAGACCAACTGCATTTTTGCAATAGGCGAATGTTACTGGTTTACCAGTAGCAGGGCAAGCGAATGGTAATATTCAGTGCCCCTTCGAGGGGTCAGCAAGTACTGACCCTTCTGGGGTCTGAGCAAACCACTAGTTTACTAATGGTTATGATTTATGCCGCATCTGCGGAAAAAGAAAACATATCGCTGAAGGCAAGCTGACCTTCGGGAGTTTCTCCGTTGAGAAGAACAGAAAGACGCCATTCGAGCATACGCATGTTTCTGTCGTATTCTGCTTCGATTTTTTTCTTGATATTGCTTATAGCTTTGCAAAGACCGGAGGCAGTATCGGGTTCATCATAGTCATAGAGAGGAAGAGCATCGGCAAAAATTTCATCGTGCCAGATGTCTGCAGCTCTGTTGGATTCGAGAGAGGCGAGCTTATCTTCCAGATAGCAAAGCCGGGATTTGAGCTTTTCGAGATAAGTGGGCTCGGTTTCCATTCGGTCATTTGCGTTCATGGTTTCAAGTTCGGAGAAATATCCCATAATGCAGCCTCCTTTAAACAGCTTTTTGTTTTTTGATTTCGTTTTTTATTCTCTCGATATCGTACATATCGAGAATTTCATTTTCCAGAAGTTCTGCCGCAAGGCGGTCGAGAAATTCTTTGTTTGCGGCGATGATTTCCTTGGTTTTTCGGTAAAGTCTGTCAACTTCGGAGGAAACAGCTGTTTCCTGCTTGTGCAGAAGATCCGGAGAATTTTCATAATCACCGTGAAGATGAAAACCGGAAATGCATTGATTTTTTATGAGGTCTTCTACTATGTTAAAAGCGCGGTCAAGGTCATTGCTGGCGCCGCCGTCGTGGATTCCGAAGGTATGTTCAATGGAAGCCATTCCGCCGAGAGTTACCATGGCTTTGTTTTTCTGCTTAGGAATCGGGTTCCGGTCTTTCGGATAGTTTGCGGAAACAAATCCGCCGTATTTGTTTATGTTTCTGTACATAACAGCAAGGGTAACGCTTCCGGGTTCAAGGATTTCGTTTATAAGGGCGTGTCCCGCTTCGTGATAGGCCACAAGTTTTCTTTTAAAACTGTCGTTTTTCTCTCCGTCAAAAGCATCGACCGGGGAATGAAAAACTGTTTTAAGGCAGGCATCTATAAAATGCTTTTTTGTGATGACTGGGCTTTTATCGAATCCGGCACAGATTCCCGCTTCGTTTATGATAGTTTCAAGTTCCGCGCAGGATCTTTCATTAAGAATTCTTGTTATGAATCTTAAATCGATATCTTTGGATACCTTTTTATCTTTAAGATAATGTCCGATTATTTTAACTGCATCTTCTTCAGAAGGACTTTCGATTTCAATGACCCGGTCGAATCTTCCCGCACGGAGAAGGGAATCCGGAAGATGGTGGATTCTGTTAGCGGTGGCAAGAACGAAAACGTCGTGTTTTTTAACTTCATCGATACAGGCCTGGACAGCCACATATTCTTCCGAATCGGGGTGGAGTTCATCTTCGTTTGCGAATTTATCCATGTCATCAAGGAAAACGATGGACGGAGCGGAAACCGATGATGTTATCAAAGCTGTTCATAAAAGCACCTCTTTCTATGTTATGAACTCATCATAACCGAGGTTATGGGTAAATTTTAGCACATCTATGGATAAAAACAACCCGATAAAGACAAAAACGCACCAACAGATAGCTGATACGTGCACCAAAAATGCACCATCATTGCAAAACAGCATTAAAAATCCGATTTTTCACAGAAAATTTTGCAAGAGAAGAGCGTGAACCAAAATCTGCAAATGATTGGAACGGAAAAGCAAGCAGATAAATATAATGGAGGATTATCTTCCGGACAATAAAAAAGAACCGGAAAATTTCCGGTTCTTTTTTGTTGTTTCCGATAAGATCGGTTGTTTTTTATTGCTGCGGTAAAAAGCGGCTGTCAACGGTCTGGTCAATAAAAATTTTTATGTAATCCAAATCAAACCGTTTTCCGTATTTAAGAACGATACCATGTTGGGCCGCCTGCTCTTCGGTGTAATTTTCAAGCGGGACCAAATGCAGATCTCTGAAGCCGGAGCCATATTGGGTGATGACAAAGTTTAGTTCCGGAGCGGAAACGGAAACTTCGCCGGTGGTGTGGTTTTTGGTAACCGTGATCTGTGCGATTCCGCCAATAAGGTTGGCGGGGTCAATCTGGGCGGAAACAAAATTTCCAAGAGAATAGAACACCAGGGTTTTGCCGCCGCTTTCGTTCGCCACATATTCGACGGACTGCAGAACATGGGGGTGCGTTCCGATTACGATATCAACTCCCCAGTCAGCAAACTGCTTTGCCAGTTCGCGCTGATAGTCATTCGGTTTGTTTGAACCTTCATCGCCCCAATGCACCGAAACTATCACAACGTCCGAAATGGCTTTAAGCTCCTGTATCTGGCGGTGCATTTCATCGGTATTATCGGTATAAACAATCATGCCGGAATTATCTTTGGGCAAAGGCAAACCGTTTGTGTGCTGGGTAAAGCCGACGAATCCGAATTTGATTCCGTTTTTTTCGATAACAACAGGTTCGCCATATCCTTCAGGAGCATCATAAGCCCCGATTACAGCGGAAATGCCATCTGTAGCGTGAAGAAGTTCTATTGTTTCGCGAAGTCCCGAAACACCTTTATCAAGCATATGGTTGTTTGCCAGATTGATTACATCGAACCCGAGTTCCGAAAGGTTTTCTGCCATTTCGGTGGGCGTATTGAACATGGGATAGGTGGAAGGTTCCTTGCTTTTGGCCATCTGTGTTTCCTGGTTGATATAAGCAAGGTCAGCCGCAGAAATTTGTTCCCGGACCTGTTCATAAACCGGCAGGAAATCATAGCTGCCGTCGTCGGTACGCTTTGCGGCCTGATAATAAATCACATCGTGGATAAGGTTATCCCCAACGGCCAGCAGCGTTGCTTCGCTGATGATATCCTCCGGAGTTTCTTCTTCCGCAGGAGCTTCTTCCGTTACGGAAACCGATTCCGGTGAAGGAAGGTTTTCTTCCTTTGGAGCCGAAGGCTGGCTGTTACAGCCGCAGCAGCCCAAAATGATAATCACGGATAAAAACCGCAGCAACATTTTTTTCATTGTTTTCCCTCCGGTTGAAGATATTTCCACATTTCTTTAACAATTGCATCGTTCACGCTGTAAATATTGTTTTCTTTCATTGCACTTGCGCCGTTTGTCAAAAATACAACGCCGCAGGACGTTTTTGGATCATAGAACACGCAGGAAATTGAACCGTAGGCATTTCCCTGATGTCCGTATAATGTTACGCCTTCCAGAATATCCGGAGTGATTTGCACCGCAAGGCCGCGGGTCATGTTTGTTTCTGCATCAAAGGCATGTTCTTTATGCATACTTTCAAGGCTTTCCCGGCTGAGGTAAGTTTTTTTCTCATAAGTTCCGTCGCCGGCAAGGATTATGGCAATACGCGCAAGATCGGGTGCGCTTATGTAAAGTTCTGCCTGTCCAAGAAGATACATCTGCCCAAGCGGAATGTTTGCGGTATAATATCTTTCCATTTTGCCCCAGGAAAGAGGATCGACCTGGCGAAGTTCCGCAATGCTTCCCCGGTCTTCGATGTAATCGGTCATATAGGCAGCGTCGATTCCCATGGGTTCAAACAAGGCGGAATCGGCATAATCATAAAAACGCTGCCCGCTTGCCTGCTCAATGGCTCCGGCAACAAGACCCATTCCGATGTTGCTGTAACAGTATTTTTCTCCGGGGCGGTCGCCGCTGAAAACGCCGCGTTTGATAACTTTATCAAGCGACGGAAAAGGTACATGAGAAACGGCATAATCCCAGCCTCCTCCGTCAACTATTCCGGAAGTGTGGGACATAAGCATTTCAACCGTTGTTGGGGTTTCGGGGTAATAGGGATTTTGAAGGGCAGGGTTTATCAGCTGTGCAATATCATCCTCAAGGTTCAGCTCGCCTTTATCCACAAGCTGCATTGCCAAAAAAGTTGTGACCAGTTTGGAAATAGATGCCACACGGTACTTTGTGTTTTCGTCGGCATAGGATTTTGTATAAGTGTGGGACCACTTTTCGCCGTCTTTGACAAGGCCGTTATAGCGCGCGATTCCATAGGAATGGGTGTAAACTATGCTGTTTTTTTCAAAAACCGCCACGCTGCAGCCCATAACGCCGTAGGACTTTGCAATTTCGTCAACGGCTGCATCCGCGGCTTCGCGGTTTTGTTCAAAAGTGTTGCGGTAAACATATTCCGGTTCCGGCGGCACTTCCGGCTCGGAAGGAACTTCGGGTTTGGGCTCATATAGTATGGTCACCGTTTCCAATGGGTCGGTCCGGCTGTTTTCGGATATTTCACTGTCTGTACATCCGGCCAGCGGCAGTACCGCCAGAAAAGCCAACAACATGGATAGTATTTGTTTGAAAGTTATTTTAACGGCCATTTTTAAAATTCCTTTCGTACATACTTTTTTCATTTTAAGTATATCACATTATCATCGCAAAATCGACAGGATTTGGCATAATTTGCATCTTTTGAGCCGAAAAAAAAGCGGAGCATTTTCCTTTGAAAATGCTCCGCTTTTATCATTGATTATTGTTTTCTTTTTCCCGGAGATTCCGTTCGTAAATCTTTCGGTTGTGGTCATCGTAAAGTTTTTCTGCTTTTTCTTTTGTAAAGACCCAAAGTTTTTTGAAACCGATTTTTCCGTATCTGCGCAAAACAATAAAACCGAAAACAAGGGGCGAAATAAGGAGAATTACTGCAAAGAGAAGAAAAGCGGCGCAATAATCTTCGGTAAGCCTTGCGGCGTTTTCCCATTCGGGAAAGATGATTCCGTCGGTCCTCATGGAGCGGGTTCCGAAGGAAGTTATTACGCGGAACATATTCTTTATTCCGTAACGTTTGTTAACTTCGATTATTTCGCAGTCTTTCTGAGGAAAACTTTCCCTGAAAAGATTTTCTGCAAAGCCGGAAACCGGGCTTGGAACAACGGCTTCATAAAAATCTATCCCTTCATCGGTAAGTTCGGAAAGTTTGCTGTAGGACATATAAAGGCCGCCGGAGGCTGTTTTTGCTTTTGAACTTGCAAAATCATCGTCTGCTTCAATAACACCGGCAACATAATATCTGTTTCCGTTTATAAGAAGTTCCATTCCGGCAACTTCCGTTGCGCCGAAAAGTTTCCATGCAAGGTCCTTGTCTATAACAACGCCGTCCTGCATAAGATCGTTTCCGCTTATGTAATTTCCGCAAAGGAGAACCGGCTGATGGAAAAAGAAGAAATCTCCTCCGATTCCGACCGCGCAGATTTCAGCGGAACCTCTTTCGGTGGAAGCGTTTACAAGACCGCTTCCGCAATATGCAAAGTTCCAGAGGTTTCCGTTTTCGGAAGCTTCGATGGAAGCTTCGACCATCTTAAGATCGACCGTCCGCTTAAAAGAATAAACCGAATTTTCGTCGATTTTATAATTCACCGGCATGAAACAGGCGATATGCGAATAAGAAATTTCGCTTTCACCGGTCCATCTTTCAGCAGAATTTGTGTGATCCAGAGTTCCGGAAACAGAAGCAAAACCAAAAAAGCAAAGAACGGAAAGAAAAACAAGAACCAGATTGATTATAAAAAGTTTTTTATGCTGTCTGATCCAATCCATAAAGTTTCACCTTAACCCTCGGCCATGCGTACAAGCATTCCGGATTCGATAGGGGCGGAAGAGGTTGTGATAACGTATTCTCCGTTTCCGATTCCGGAAACCGCGGAATTTATGTCATCTTTGGCAAGAACCTGGACATCAACACGGGTGGCGGTGTATCTGTTGCCAAGGGGACTGTTTTTTGTGGTGATGATAAGAACAAAGCTTCCGTTGCTGTCGCTTCTTACTGCGCTGTTGGGAACAATGGCTTCATAATTCTGGCTGCGCTGGCCAACAGCAATATCAACATTCATTCCGGGTTCAATATCGCCGGAAAGATCGAAAACAAGGAATTTGTTTCTTCCGCCGCTTTGAGCATCGTTTTTTATATCGGTGAGCACGGCGCTTATCTGGCTTCCCCACCAATAGGTGCTCACTTCCGCCGTATCACCGATGGCAACTTTTTTTGCTTGCTCGGCGGTGACCTGGATGCTCACGGTGTAACCGCGGTCGCTGAGTTCGATCATTGCAAGGGGAGTTCCGGCTTCGGCGGTTTCGCCGGCTTTAACGTTTATTTCGGTGATTTTGCCGCCTACTTTGGCTATGATCTCGTTGCCATCACCGGTGCCGGAAAGTTCTGCAACTTTTTCACGCTGCTTTTCGATATCGCGTTTCATATCGGAAAAATCAAGATCCTGGATCTTTTCGGCAATTTCGTCCGCTTTAAGTTTTGATTCAAGGCTATCAAGGGCAATGCTCAGATTTTTCTGGGCATTTTCAACTTCTTCAAGGGCGTTTTTATAAGCCTCGGCCTTTGCTTCATAATTTTCAAGGTTAGAAACGGCTGTGTCATAAGCGGCCTGTGCTTCGGCAATTTCCGAATCGGCGGAATCAAGGGCCTCCTTTGCGGAGATCATGTCTTCATAAAGACTGTTATATACGTTTTTGAGATTTTCAGATTCCGAAGAAAGACGAAGAAGTTCGGCGCTGTAATTATCCATTGCCTTTTTCCATTCGGTTGCGGCGCTGTCATATTTTTTATATTCTTCGCTGTCTGCGGGATATTTTGCTCTTTCAACGTTTGCAGAATTAAAATTTTCTTCCGCTTCGTCAAAAAGCTGCTGATATCTTTTTATTTCTTCGGAAACCGCTTCATCGCCGGTAAGGGTATCTATTGCAGCGGCGGCTTCACTATATTTTTCTTCAAGGCGGTTTTCTTCTTTGTATTTGATTTTTTCGTCAAGAACCGCTTTGGCACTTTTTACTGCGGCTTCGGAACCGGTTGCGGAAGGTTTGAGCTCCGCGGCCTTTTCCTTGGCTTTTGAAAGGGCTTTTCTTGCTTCATCAACATCTCTTCCAAGGTCGCTTCCGCTTTCAAGCGAAGCCTGAAGAAGCTGTTTCTGGTAAGCAAGTTCCATATCGTAAAGGGTTTCCTTTGCCTGTTCAAGTTCATCGCTGTCGCTTTCACCAAGAACAAAAAGGATATCTCCGGCGCTTACGTTCTGCCCCACCTGGACACAGACAGTTTCGACTTTTCTTCCGAATTCGGTTTCAACGGAATATTCTTCATTTGCCGAAACAGTTCCGTTTCCGCGGATCTTTGTGTTAATGCTTCCGCTCATAACATATTGGGTTGAAACTTCCGGAAGGGAATAGTTCATGAAAGTGTTGGAAAAAAAGGTCAGAACAAGAAGAACGCTGAGAAAAATTATCGCGGCGTTTTTGACCCATTCTCTTTTTTTGACGTTTTCTTCTGTCATAATAATTATCCTTTCACCGAGCCCTGGTGTGCAATGCCTTCAACAAGATATTCTTCTCCGTGAAGGAAGAGCAAAAGCGTCGGAATCATATAAATTGTTGCAACAGCAAAAGCTATGCCGACTTCGCCGGCGTTGATTTGAGAAAGATATACCGAAAGCGGCTGCTGCGCCGGATCCGGAAGAAGGATTATCGGCTGTTCGACCATGTTCCAGTAATCTATGAAAACAAGAATAGCAATGGAATAAAGGGCGCTTCGGCATTGGGGAAGGCATATTCTTGTGAAAATCTGCCATTCGCCTGCACCGTCGAGTTTTGCAGCTTCGATAAGCGAAGATGGTATTCTGCGCATTGATTTTGTAAGCAGAAAAACCGAAAACGGCGCGAACATTCCGGGAAAAATTATCGCCCATCTTGTGTTTAGGATTCCCATCCATTCGCTTACAAGATAGTTTGGAACAAGAGTGACCTGATACGGCATCAGCATCAAAATTACATAGAAAAAGAACATAAAACTCCGGAACTTTCCGCGCCACCTTGTAAAGCCATAGGAAGCAAGGGCGGCTGTTCCGACCTGGAGCACAACTATCGGAACAACAAGGATCACCGAGTTCCAGAATTTGAAAAGATAATCGGGGCTTTTTATAAGCGCGGTTATGTATTGGGAAAGGCTTACCTTATCCGGAATGAATTTAAGGGTGACTTTGTCGGCAATATATCCCCGGTCACCGGTGATGTTTGAAAAAATCATTCCGTAGTTGGCGTTGATTTCGCTTTGGGTCATAAAGGAGTTCGTTATGGTAAGAACTGTCGGCATAAGGAAAAGAAAAGCGAAAACCGCCGAAATAATGAACATGACCGCTCTGCCAAAATATTTTTTCTTTTTCATCAGCCTTCCACATCCTTTCCGAAACTGTCCTCAACTTTGAAAAGAAGGGCAATTATTATGACCATAACAATGGCAAGAATAACCGCGGCTGCGGAAAGTTTTTGGTAATCAAGTGCTTCAAAAGTGTTGTTCATAAAATGCTGGAGCATATAAAGCCTTTCAACCGGATATTCACCGGTGAGAAGGTATATCTCGCGGAACACCTTGAAGGAGTTTATCATGGAAAGAATGGTTACAAAAAGAACCGTTGGGGAAAGATAGCGGAGTTTTATTTCGAAGAACTTGTATGTTTCGGAAGCGCCTTCCACATCGGCAACCTCAAGAAGTTCTTTCGGGATATTGGAAAGGGCCGCCATGAAAAGTATCATGTTGTAACCAAGGTTTTTCCAAAGATAGAGCACAACGATAACCCCGATTGCCCATTCGGATTTGAGCCAGTCGATTTTATCAAGCCCGAAAGTGAGCATGACTTCGTTGAGCACGCCGTTGCGGTCAAAAAGCACCTGCCAGATGAGCACGACGGAAGCAACCGGAACCATCATCGGACTTAAAAAGAAAGTTCTGAACTGGCTTTTAAGAGGGATCCTTGCTTCAAGCATAAGCGCAAGACCAAGGGAAAGGATTACCGCAAGGGGAACGGCGACAATTGAAAAATCCGCGGTGTTTTTAACGGCGATTTTAAAAGCCTGGTTTCCGATAACGTTCTGAAAGTTTTCAAAAAACACGAATTCCGGATTAAGCGGACTTTTTATTACCGAATAATATACCACCACCAAAAAAGGCAGTATGAAAAAAACCGAAACACCGAGAACGCTCGGGCCGGAAAACATCCAGCTCTGTATAAAATCCTTTGTTTTATAATTGAGCCCATGCCAGCGTTCACGCAAGGTTCTTTTGTTTTTTTCTGTTTTATCTTTGTTCATTGACATAAAGATTTACCCTGCTCTGGATATATTCCGCAGTCTGCTGAGCGCTTCTTTCGCCGTTGAAGAAATATTCAACTTCTTCATTGATGATTTTCATAACGCTTTCATCATAGCGAGATATCCTTGTTGTATTATTTATTATATCCATTATTGTATTATACTCGGCTTCTGTCATTGCGTAAACCGGGTAATCATAATATTGGGTTCCGAATTCGATCCATCCCCAGGTTTTGGGAGCTTCGTGCCAGCCTTTTTCGTTTACCTGGCCTTTGGCATATTCCGGAAGAGTAAAACTCGGGGATTCTTCGGTGGTTTCCTCAACGGGAGCTTCGCCTTCGGGAAGAGCGGGTTTTACCGCAACGCTTCCGTTATAAAGATTTTCGGAAGGAACATAGAATTCGTCAAATTCGGGGGTCATGGATTTTTCGACCATTTTGTTAAAGACATTTCTGTTGGTGGGGATTCCGCTGTAATAATTATCCGATGTCTGATATTCTTCGGTAAGGATGCGGCTGATGAAATCCCAGACAACGTCTTTGTATTCGCAGGAAGAGGACATTGCAAATCCGCCGTAAACGGAAAAATAGTTTCCGGAACCTTCGTTTGTGGGAAGACCGACGAAGGAAATGTTATCACCGAGAACGTAGAAGGTGTTGGCGCGGAAATCATCAATGTTATAGAAATAGATGTTGGCAAGAAGCTGTTCGCCTTTTGCAACGGAAGCGATCGGAGAATAGTAGTAATAAACTCCGTCAGTGTTGTTTATTGTGGGATCTTCAAGAGGGAAATGCTCGGTGAATTCAAGGATATCGATGAATTCTTTATCGGTAAAGCGGCATTCGCCGTTTTCCCAGTTTACAAAATTTTCAACGTTGTTGCTGAAAAGGAGGCTGAAGGCATTTGCTTTTGTCATATATTTTTCAAAAACGGTCGCGCCTTCCGGAAGTTTTTCAAAAGCGGCTTTAAGGTCATCAAAAGTCCAGCCGGAACCATCGCCGACAACGTTTTTAAGACCTGCATAAGTATAAAGGTTGAAAGTGTCGTAAATTTCGTAAAGTTTTCCGTCTTCGGTGCGCAAAGCATCAAAAAGAGGAGTCATAAGATTGTCAAAACCGATATCTCTTTCAATATAAGGGGTAAGGTCTTCGAAAATGCCTTTTCCGGAATATCTTGCCATGGGCATGTTGTTGGTGATAAAGATATCCGGAATGTTTCCGCTGATGATTTCGGTATTGAGCTTGGTAAGACCGTAATAATCGTCGCCGGAAGCATATTCGCTGTAATCCGTTACGTGGATTCTGTATTCGGTATTGGTTTTATTGAATTCAAGAACATCTCTTCTGAGGTCGTAATCAAGATAAATGCAGGCAAGAGAGATGATCTTCTTTTCGGGAATTTCGGAAGAGGGTGTCTTTTTAAGAGTTATGATGTTGTATTCGGTTCCAGTTTCGTTCCAGCTTTCTTCAAGAGCGATAATGGTTTCTTCGTCAATAATGGCAACTCTTTCACCGTAGATGCTGCTGTTGTCAACGTCGGAATCTATCCAGTTGAGTATTTCGCCGGTTTCCCCGGTTTCGATATCGAGATATCCGATGCCGTTTCCGTTTCCGGAATCATAAATGATGTCATAAATTCCGTTTCCGGCTCTGAAAGAATAAACATTCTGAGGAAGAGCGATCTCTTCGCCGAGAACTTTTCCGGAATCGTCGATAAACTTCAGAAGCTGGCCGTTTTCGCTCCAGGAAATCAGGCCGATGCGGCCGTCGTTTATTTTGATAAGGTTGCTTCCGCCGTCCGGGTTTTCGATTTTATAAAGCTCTTTAAAATCTGCATCATAAACGCGGATCTCCTGATAAGAAGCAACATACCAGTTTCCGTTGTTTCCGCGGATAATGGTATTGGGATAAAAATCGTTTTCGGGGTCATAAGTAAAAATGTTTTTGCCTTCGTCCATTTTGCCGGTGTTATCTACACTGTAAAGGATAAATTCGGAGGAACTTTCGGCAAAGTCCCACTGGGACTGGGTCTCCGGATTGAAATTGGAAGGAAGGTTGAAGGTTGTTGTATTGCGGGAAACAAGAACGTAAACTTCGCCGTCATCGGCGAAAATACGGTTCACATATTCATCGACCTGCATTTCTTCGGTATATTTGTTGTTTGCTCCGAAAACAGCAAGTTCGGTAACTTCGCTTCCGTCAAAATTGGAAGAGAAAAGTTTGTTTAAATACATAAATTCGGTGTAGGTTTCACCGGTGGCTTCGTCAACGCGTTCGATTTCCTCGTTGCAGCCGGCAGTAAAATAGAATCTGTCTCCGGAAAGCAAAATCTGGTTTATGTATTCTATTCCTTCTGGAAGATCGAATTTGTCGTATGTGGGAACATAAACAAATTCAGGCATGTTTTTGGAAGGATCCTCGGGCTTTTTGCATCCGCTGAAAACGGAAAGAAGCATAATCACCGCAAAAGAAATTGCCAAAATTTTTCTGAAGTTTTTCATAAAATCCCCTCGCTTTATGTAAATTTTTATTCTATATAATATAAGTACGCAAAAAACGCCGTTTTGTTGCAAAAAAATTACTTTTTTTACAAAAAATTTTACAACATTCTTCAAACACAGTATATCACAAAAAATTCCATATAAAATACTAAAGATAAAAAATTAATGAAATATTAATAAATGAGGAAGATTAATAAAAAACGGTATTTGTGTTTGTCAATTATTCACAGTTTTGAAAAAAAACAACAAAAAAACGAAGACAAGGTTAATTAAAATAGGTATAAAGTTATATATTAAGAATATTTATACAAAAAATTTAAAAAAATTCTTGACCTTTGGTAAAAGTAGTACTATAATGGGGTTAAATTTTTAAAAACATCGTTTTAAAGCTGTAGCGTGCTAAAGCGCGGGCGATGTTTGAAAAATGCGTTTGAAAATACGCAAAAGGAGGAAATAATCATGAAAAAAATTCTTGCATTTGTAATGGCGGCCATGATGATTATTGGAATGACAGCATGTTCCGGCGGCGCAAACTATACTGAAAACAATACCGAGTTCATAATCGGTGTTTCCGGTCCTCTTACCGGCGGCGCAGCAGTTTACGGCGTAGCGGTTCAGAACTCCGCACAGATGGCTGTTGATGAAATCAATGCAGCAGGCGGCCTTAACGGCGTTATGTTCAAATTTATTGCAACCGACGATACCCACGATGCAACCAAAGTTGCTGCAAACTATGCTTCCATGCTCGAAGGCGGTATGCAGGTTTCTCTCGGTACCGTAACCACCGGCCCCGGACTTGAATACAGCAAACTTTCCGCAGAAGACAATGTATTCTTCCTCACCCCTTCCGCTTCCGGTGATAAGATTCCTGAATTCGATAACGGATATCAGATGTGCTTCGCAGACGGCAACCAGGGTAAAGTTGCTGCAGAATATGTAAACTCCCTTGGCCTTACCGAAATCGGCGTTTTCTATAAATCCGATGACGCTTATTCCAACGGCATTTTCGAACAGTTCAAAGAAAACCTTGATCCTTCCATTGCAACTGTTGAAACTGTTTTCACCGGCGAAGCTTCCGACTTCTCCTCCCAGATTTCCACCCTTAAAGACTGCTCCTTCATCTTCATGCCTATTTATTATCAGCCTGCTTCCATCTTCATGACCCAGGCAAAAGGCATTATCGCTGATAATGCAGTTTATTACGGATGCGACGGTTTCGACGGCCTTGCAGGTCAGTTCGAAGATTTCTCCGTAATTCCTCAGGAAGTTTCCATGCTTTCTCACTTTGACTCCAACGCAACCGAAGGCGCTGCAGCAGAATTTGTTGCAAAATATACCGAAAAATTCGGAACCGATACTCTTAACCAGTTCGGTGCTTCCGCATACGACTGTATTTATGCAATTTACAATGCAATGAACGCAGCGATCGAAGCTGGCGAAACCATTGATGTTACCATCTCTGCTTCCGAACTTTGCGAAATTCTTAAAGCACAGTTCAACGGCGGCTTTACTTACAGCGGCGTAACCGGCAACGATATCTCTTGGGATGAAAGCGGTTATGTAGCAAAAGGCGCAGTAAAATACGTTCTTAAAGAAGCAAACTGATTTTTTTACTTGCTTATTTCAACAAAATAGCTTAAACTATAATTTGCCGGTGCAGAAGTTCTGTCCCGGCAAATTATGCTAAATAAAAGTAGTAGGAATTGTTATGGAATTTATTGAAACACTGATAAACGGTCTGAGTATAGGCAGTACATACGCAATGATAGCCCTTGGTTACACCATGGTCTATGGCATTGCAAAAATGCTCAACTTTGCCCATGGTGATGTAATCATGGTTGGTGGATACATGATTTATGTGGGGCTTACCGTAAGCGGAAACCCGATAATAAGTTTTATTGCGGCGGTTCTTTCCTGCATAATTCTCGGTATCACCATTGAAAAAATCGCATACCGTCCTCTTCGCGGAGCTTCACCTCTTGCGGTACTTATAACCGCCATCGGCGTAAGCTATCTTCTCCAATCTTCCGCACAGATGATTTTCGGTTCCGCACCGAAAATGGTGACCGTTGCGGATCTTGGAAGCATAAGCTTCAGCGGACTTACCATTCCGGTATATGTCCTTGTAACCCTTATCTGCTCCGTTATCATAATGGTAACCCTGAGTCTTTTTGTAAAATACACCAGAACCGGACGAGCCATGATTGCAGTTTCTGAAGATAAAGGCGCTGCACAGCTTATGGGAATCAATGTAAACAGAATAATTATGATAACCTTTGCAATCGGTTCTGGACTTGCAGCCTTTGCGGGACTTTTCATGCTTATGAAATCCCCGAGCCTTTCCAACACCCTTGGCGCAATGCCGGGTATCAAGGCTTTTACCTCTGCGGTAATCGGCGGTGTAGGTTCAATTCCCGGTGCAATGCTTGGTGGTATCCTTATGGGCGTTATCGAAGCTTTTTCCCTTAAAATTCCGGCAATTGCTCCTTATACAGATGCTATCGAGTTCCTTATCCTTATCATCATACTTCTTGTTAAACCCACCGGAATCCTCGGCAAGAAGAGAAGGGAGAAAGTATAATGATCAATTTAAAAAACGCAAAGTGGAACCACTACATCAACTACATAGTTGTTGCCGCTGTTACCATAATTTTTGCAATACTTTCCCTCACCGGTTTTCTTGAAAGTTCCGATAAATATCTTCTTGAAAAAATTGCAATCGCAATAACCCTTGCGGTTTCTCTCAGCATGGTCGTAGGATTCCTCGGAGAACTTTCCCTCGGCCACGCGGGATTTATGTGCATAGGCGCATATCTTGGCGGCAAAGCGGCGGTAATTCTTGAACCCATGCTTGGCGAATGGCCTGCTCTTATCGTTTCTCTTGTCATCGGCGGTGCTGTTGCTGCGATTTTCGGAATAATAATCGGTCTTCCGGCTCTTCGTCTTCGCGGCGACTATCTTGCAATAGTAACCCTTGCTTTCGGTGAGATAGTACGTTCGATTTTCATGAACTCCAGCAAGGAATCCTTCGGCGGTTCCCTTGGACTTGATACCCCGAGGTTCAACAAAGATATCCTTTTCATTATCGCTTTTGTAATGGTTCTTGCAACTCTTGCGGTTACCCAGAACCTTATCCGTTCCAAACACGGAAGAGCCATCACCGCTATCCGCGACAACGAAATTGCAGCAAGAGCAACCGGTATCGACGTTACCAAATATAAACTTCTTGTTTTCGCAATTTCCTCTTTCTTTGCAGGAATCGCAGGTGTTCTTTACAGCTATTCCAACTTCACCGTTCAGAGCACCAAATTCAGCTATAACTATTCCATCGAAATTCTTGTTATGGTAGTTCTCGGCGGAATGGGCAACATCAACGGCGCAATCATCGCCGCAACCCTCATCACTTTCCTTGATGTTGAACTCCAGACCATTCTTACCGGCAACCTTGCGGTTCTTCAGGACCTTATCTATGCGCTTATCCTTATAGTTCTCGTTATCTATAACAACGCACCGGCCCTTAAACCTTTCCGCGAAAAATACAACATCAAAACATTTATCGGAAGATTCAGACCCCATAATCCTTCCAAACACAAAGATGACGAAGCAAAATGGGACCGTGTTCCTACCAAGATCAAAATGGACGAAGTCCTTTCCGTTGACCTTCAGGTTTCTTCTCCCTATACTCCCGATAAACCCGGAAAGGAGGGGAAATAAATGAGCAAAATCGTTCTTAAAACCGAAAACCTCGGAATTTCCTTCGGCGGACTTAAGGCGGTACAGAACCTTAACCTTGAAATCAAGGAAAGACAGCTTTATGGTCTTGTCGGCCCCAACGGTGCAGGCAAAACCACCGTTTTCAATATGATAACCGGAGTTTATAAACCCACCACCGGAAAATTCTGGCTTGACGGCGAAGACCTTACCGGAAAAGGTCAGGAAACAATCAACCATAAAGGTATTGCAAGAACTTTCCAGAACATCCGCCTTTTCAACAACATGACCGTTATCCGCAACGTAATGGTCGGCCTTCATAATCAGCCGGAATTCAGATGCAATGTTTTCACAAGCATTTTCCGTCTTCCGAAACATTTTAAGATTGAACGCGCAATGCGTGACAAAGCAAAGAAAATCCTCGATATCGTAGGTCTTCTTGATGAACGCAACAACCTTTCCTGCAACCTTCCTTACGGAAAACAGAGAAAGCTCGAAATTGCCCGTGCTCTTGCAACCAACCCTAAGCTCCTTTGCCTTGATGAACCTGCAGCGGGTATGAACCCCCACGAAACCGAGGACCTTATGAAAATTGTCCGCAGGATCCGTGACGAATATAATGTTACGATTCTTCTTATCGAGCACGACATGAAATTTGTTTCCGGACTTTGCGATGAGATCACTGTTCTCAACTTCGGAACTTCTCTTGTTCAGGGCACACCCGAAGTTGCCCTTAATGACCCCGAAGTTATTAAAGCTTATATAGGAGGATAACTCGATGGCACTTTTGGAAGTTAAAAATCTTGAGGTTTCCTACGGCGTTATCAAAGCTCTTAAAGGTATAAGCTTTGAAGTTAATGAGGGCGAAATCGTAACCCTTATCGGTGCAAACGGCGCAGGTAAAACCACCACAATGCAAAGCGTAATCGGCCTTATTCCGAAAAACGGCGGTTCGGTCATTTATGACGGACAGGATATTACAAAACAGCCCTGCCACAAAATCGTTCACCTCGGTATGTCCCAGGTTCCGGAAGGCAGAAGAGTTTTCCAGGAACTGACCGTTTACGAAAACCTTCTTATGGGCGCATATTCCATAAAGGAAAAAGACACCTTTAAGGAAGACCTTGAAAAAGTTTACAAACGTTTTCCGCGTCTTGCAGAAAGAAGCGGCCAGATCGCCGGAACTCTTTCCGGAGGCGAACAGCAGATGCTTGCAATGGGCAGGGCGCTTATGTCCCGCCCGAAGCTTCTGATGCTTGACGAACCTTCAATGGGTCTTTCTCCGCTTCTTGTTGATGAAGTTTTTGATATCATCAAAGACATCAACAAGGACGGAACAACAATTCTTCTTGTTGAACAGAACGCAGGTAAATCCCTTGCGATTTCCGACAGAGCTTATGTTCTTGAAACCGGAAGCATTGTTCTTTCCGGAACCGGAGCGGAACTTGCGGCCAGCGAAGATGTTAAAAAAGCATATCTCGGCGTTTGATAAAAACAGTTTTGAGCACGGCGAAAATACCGTGCTCATTTTTTTGTGCTCAAAAATTTTAAAGTTCGCCGCTCCAACAAACCCGTTGACCTTTTTGACGATTTGTGATAGTATATACTTAAGTAAAAATATGTATAAGCAAAAGTAGCTTTTGCTTTATCATAGATTGGTTTTTGGTTCCTAAAAAAACGAAAAATCAGGAGGAAAACGAAATTATGAACGACACCCATGAACAGATAAGAATAGTTCAGGAAACCGTTGCGGGCAAGGAAATAACCTTTGCACACGTAATCGGCGGTCCTGCACCTATCATATATCAGAAACTGGGTCTTAACCCCTCCATAGATTACACCTCCAACGCTATCGGAATTATGAATATGACTCCGCCCGAATCCGCAGTTATCGCTTCCGATATTGCGGTTAAAAGCGGCAACGTATATCTTGGCTTTGCGGACCGTTTCACCGGTTCAATGATCATAACCGGCGATATTGCGGACGTTACCGCTGCTCTCAACGAGGTTTGCCAGTATTTCCATGACGTTATGAAATACGTAGTCTGCGAAGTTACCAAACGTTAAGGAAGTGCGGTTATGGGAGTACGCATGACCAGAGAGGAATTCCTTGAAAAGGTTTTCCAAAAAAAATATGATGAACTGAAAGATAAAGATCTTCGAATAGTCCGTATCAAAGTAAAGGGCAAGGAAATTTCACTTGCCCAGCTCATCGGTTCTTCCGAAACAAGAATTTATCAGAACCTTGCGTTGCATATAGGAACCCATTTCGGTGAAGACCACACCGGTGAATCCATCGGTCTTATACACGTTACCCCGGAAGAAGCCGCGATAATCGTTGCAGATATCGCGATGAAAAGCGGTAACGTCGAAATCGGAACTCTCGACCGTTTCAACGGTTCTGTTGTAATTTTAGGCGACCGTTCCAATGTCCGAAGCGCCCTTGAAGGCGTTATTGAATTCTTTGAATATAAACTTAAATTCACCGTCTGTGAAATAACAGAGGTGTAAAGAGAGCATAGATGAAAAAAATGTTTTTAATGGGCAGAAGCGAGGCAGGAAAAACTTCTCTGACCCAGATTCTGCATGGTGAAGAACTTCATTATCACAAAACTCAATATACGAACACAGACGATTTTATAATCGATTCCCCCGGCGAATATTCCGAGACCAAACATTGCGGAATCGGTCTTGCCTGTTTTTCCTTCGAGGCGGACGTTCTTGCTCTTGTTATGGCGGCAGACGAACCCTTTGCGGTTTTTGAACCGAACTGCAACTGTTGGACAAACCGCCCGCTTATAGGAATCATTACAAAAACGGATTCACCTTTCGCTAACGTTCCGATGGTGCGTAACTGGATGATAAATTCCGGCTGCGAAAAAGTTTTTGAAATAAGCAACGTAACAAAAGAGGGCATCGAGGAGCTTTTTGCTTACCTCGAGGCGGATCCGGTTAAAATTCCCTGGCAGGAAGCGGTCGACCGCCAATGGAGCGGGCAGCCCGAATGGATGAACAAAGAAGAATTCGAGAAATTCAAAGAATCCGGTTGGGGAACAGATAAACAGCTTGAAGAATTCATCGCAAAAAAATAAAACCTTGTCCGAAACGGACAAGGTTTTTTTATTTTAAAAATCGGATAAACCCGAGGAAACAAAAAGCAATTCCCGCCGCGGCGCTCATTTCCAAAATGAGTAAGGGGCTTTTAACCACCTTCCCGGAGTTAAAGTTTAATAAAAACAAAACCCCATGCTCAAACGAGCACGGGGTTGATTTTTTATTGGAATAAATTACATAAGTCCAACAAATCCAAGAAGAATTCCGACAATGGCGCTTCCGCCGAGAACAAAAACGGGATGGGGATTCCACTTTTTGAGCACGAAATAACATGCTGCGGCGAGAAGGATTCCGGGAATGCTGATAAGGTCAAGAATCGCACCGGTTTCCTGGAAAAGCGGAATGTTGATAAGAGAAATTTTGACAACGGAAACAAGTGCTGCGCAGATAAGTGCAACGGAAACGGCGCGAAGACCGTAGAAAGCGCCTTTGACGAGTTTGTTTTCGCTGAATTTTTTGAGGAATCTGGAAACAATGCTTACAATAATGATGGAAGGAATGATAAACCCAAGGGTTGCAAGCACGGAACCGACAACTCCTGCGGAAGTGAAACCGACATAGGTTGCCATATTGATTCCGATAGGGCCGGGGGTGGATTCGGAAATTGCAATCATATCGGCGAGCTGAGCATGAGTGTACCAGCCGGTTCTGTCGGAAATATCATAGAGGAAAGGAAGGGAAGCAAGTCCGCCGCCGACGGTGAAAAGGCCGACTTTGAAGAATTCCCAGAAAAGCTGGAGATAAATCATTTTGCTTTGCCCTCCTTTACACATTTAACTATAATGCCTGCAATTGCGGCGATGATTACGAAAATAATCGGGCTGATGTCAACAAAGACGGTAAGAGCGAAAACGATTGCAAAAAGCACAAAGGTGAATTTATCGACGATTGCTTTTTTGAAAAGTTTTACTATTGCGGTGAAGATAAGAACACAGACAGCAACGCGGATCCCGGCGAAAGCATTCTGAACGATCTCAAGTTCGGAAAAGCTTTGGATAAAAGCCGCAATGGCAACAATAATAACAAGGGAAGGTGCAACAACGCCGAGAGAAGCTGCTATTGCGCCAAGAAGTCCTTTTACTTTGTTGCCGACAAAAACAGCGGTGTTTACCGCAATAACGCCGGGAACGCACTGTCCCACAGCGTAATAATCCATAAGTTCGGCTTCGGTTGCCCAGCCTTTGTTTTCAACAACTTCGCGCTGAAGCATAGGAAGCATTGCATAACCGCCGCCAAAAGTCAGACCTCCGATTCTGGCAAAGGCGAGAAAGAGTTCCAAAAGTTCTTTCATATATATACTCCTTATTTAAATAATAAGCGGCATTGCCGCAGACACAAACACTATATTACCAAAAAATGAAAATCTGTCAACTTTAAAATGAAAAAAAGATGCAGGAAAAGCGTCAAAAACGAATAATTATTTGTTTTTTTGCAAGAATAATGAATAATTTTTTTAATGTTATAGTGCAAATTGTCCTCTCTATGTATGTTTTTTCAACAATTGTTTATGCAACACGTAAAAATTATCGTTTTACCGCGTTAAAGTATTGAAGAAACGAGAAAAGGTGATATAATAAAAGTAATTTTTTATCGGAAATTGGCGCTGCCCAATTTCTGAATTCAGATTCTTCGGAGGCATTGACCATGCGAAAATATGTTTTGAAGAGAATACTTATGATGCTGGTTCTTGTAATCGGTATGACATTCATTGTATTCGCCAGCCTTTATATTGCTCCCGGTGATCCGGCGGAACTTGTTGCGGGTGTTGGCGCAACAGAAGAAGATATCGAAAGGGTAAGGGAAAGCCTTGGTCTTAACGAAAGCTTTTTCACCCAGTATATTACATATCTTAAAAAGCTTCTTAAGCTCGACCTTGGCACAAGCTTTACCACAAAGCAGCCGATCCTCGGCGAAATTCTGGTCAGACTTCCCAATACTTTGAACCTTGCCTGCGCCGCAATGATTCTTTCGATAATCGTCGGAATCCCGGCGGGAATCATTTCCGCGCTCAAGAAAGATAAGCTTGTTGATAACGTTCTTACAACCGGCGCAATGGTAGGTATCTCGATCCCGAACTTCTGGCTTGGTACCATGCTTATCTATGTTTTTGCCGTTGTTCTGAAACTTCTTCCTTCCGGCGGTATGACCCATTTCTTCTGGACTCCCACCGGCTTCCAGCAGGCAATTCTTCCGGCGGTTGCTCTTTCAACTTCCACCATCGCAAGCTTTACCCGAATCGGAAGAAGTGCAATGCTTGATGTTCTCCAGTCCGACTACATCAGAACAGCAAAATCGAAAGGCCTTAAAGGAACGACCGTAATTCTTATCCACGCTTTGAGAAACGCCATGATCCCGCTTCTCACCCAGCTTGGTACCAGCTTCGGCGTTCTTCTCGGCGGTGCGATCATCACCGAACAGGTTTTCGTAATCAACGGAATCGGTACTTACCTTATCGATGCCATCAGAAAATATAACTACCCGGTAGTACAGAGCACCGTTCTTATTATCGCAACCATGTTTATCCTTGTTAACCTTATCGTTGACCTTGTTTACTGCGTGGTTGACCCCAGAATCAAATACGAATAAAGGAGGAGGAAGAAAGTGGAAAACGTAAAACGCAAAAATCCAATAAAAACGGCGTTCCAGAAGCTTTTGAAAAACAAAATGGCAACGCTTTGCTTCTTCATTCTTCTTGTTGAAATCTTGATGGTAATTTTTGCTCCGGTCATCGCACCTTATGGCTATGAAGAACAGGATCCTGCGATCCGTCTTCGTCCCGGCTTCTGGGGAATCCATGAGGAAGAAGCTTTGGCAATGGGCGGAGTAAATCCCCAGGATATTTATGCCGAAGGTCATATCCTCGGAACCGATAACTACGGACGCGATATTTTTTCCCGCCTTCTCTATGGCGGAAGAATTTCCCTTATGGTTGGTTTTGTTTCAACCGCTATGGGTCTTGCGGTCGGTGTAATCTGCGGACTTCTTGCAGGTTATTACAAACAGCTTGATAACCCCATAATGCGCGTTATGGATATCCTTTTCACCTTCCCCGGAATTCTTCTTGCAATGCTCATCATTGCAATGTTCGGCGTAAGTACCTTCAACGCAATGCTCGCTATCAGCATCTGGTCCATTCCCAGCTTTGCAAGAATGGTCCGAGGCAGAGTTCTTCAGCTCAAAGAAGAGGACTACATCATGGCAACCCGTTCTCTCGGCGCAACCGATGCGAGAATCCTTCTTATCCATATCCTTAAAAACTGCCTTCCCACCATCATTGTTATCGCAACCATGAGAATGGCAACCTCCATCATCTCCATTTCCACCCTGAGCTACCTCGGTATGGGCGTAACCCCTCCGATGCCCGAATGGGGCGGAATGATCGCCGCCGCAAAAGAATATATGTGGCAGCGCCCCAGCATGATCTTCATTCCCGGTATTGCCGTAATGATCACCGTTATCTGCTTCAATATCCTCGGCGATAAGCTCAGAGATATTCTTGACCCCAGCCTTCGTGACTGATTAAATTTTTGTTTGTTCTGCCACCTTTCGTGACACTGCAATAAATTCAAAACTAAAAGGAGAAATGAATCATGAAAAAACTGCTTTGCATCATGATCGCAATGGTAATGTGCCTCGGACTCCTTGCTGGATGCGACGGCACAACCACCCCCGTTGACCCTTCCACCCCTAACGCAGGCGGCGAAACCGAAGGCGGCAACCCCGAAATCGGAACTATGTTCCAAATCGCTCTTACCGCACCTTTCACCGGATTTGATCCTCTTCGTACCAACGACAGCGCTTCCACTTATGTAAACGCTCAGATCTACGAAACCCTTTACAGAATCAACCCCACCACCGGTGAATATGATCCTCTTCTTGCCGCAGAACTCCCCGAGTTCTCTGATGACGGCATGACTGTTACCGTAAAACTTCGTGAAGGCGTTAAATTCCACGACGGCACCGACTTCAACTCCGAAGCTGTAATGCACACCTTCAGCCTTATCAAAGACCCTGAATTCGGTTCCGCACGTGCTTCCATCGCAAACTCCATCGAAACCATGGAATGCCCCGATGAAAACACCATCGTTTTCCACCTCAACTATGAAGACGGTGTTATCCTTGCAAAATTTGCACACACCAACTCCGCAATCGTATCTCCTACCGCACAGCAGGCTCAGGACCTCATGGTTAACCCCTGCGGCACCGGCCCTTACAAATTCGTAAGCTCCATCTCCGGTTCCAACGTTGTTCTTACCGCTAACGAAGAATACTGGAACGGCGCACCCGCAATCAAAGACGTTACCATGACCATCATCGCCGAAGAATCCACCGCAATCGCACGTATGGAAACCGGCGAAGCAGACTTTATGCCCAACCTTTCCGTTGAGCAGATCTCCCGTGTTGAAGGCATCAACGGCGTAACCGTTGCAACTTCCGACGCAGCACAGATCTATTACATGGGTCTCCGCGGAACTTCTTACGTAAACCCCGTTATGGCTGAACCCGAATTCAGAAAAGCTCTTGCAATGTCCATCGATAAAGAAGGTTTCGTAAACTACATGATGGAAGGTTATGCAACCACCGCAAAATCCGTTCTCGGCCCGAAGATCTTCGGTTATTCTGAAGAATGCGAAGGCGCAAACATCGGTTATGACCTTGAAGGCGCAAAAGCAATCCTCGATGCACATCCCGAATGGAAACAAGAAGAGATCCTCTTCCTCGTTCCCACCACCCCTGTTTACCAGAAACTCGGCGAATATTTCCAGGCAAATATGCTTGCTGCCGGCTTCAACATCAAATATGAAGGCATCGACTGGTCCGCATGGCTCACCGAATCCAAAGCAGAAAACCGCTTTGACATCACCCTTGCAGCATGGTCCAACGTAACCCGTGACGGTACCGAACTTATGGAACCGAACTTCCATTCCACCAACGGTGCAGGCCGTATCAAAATCCCGGCAGAGGATGCAGCAGTTATCGATGGTTACATCGTTGCTTCCAAAACCACTTCCGATACCGCAGTACGTGTTGAAAACCTCCAGCTCTGCAACGCAGCTCTTCAGGAAAACGCATATGTACAGCCTATTTATAACGGCACCAACATCTTCTGCTTCAACTCCAACTACATCGGCGTAACCCGTGATCCGGGCGGCACGTTCTATCTCGTAGATATGGGATATGCAGAATAATTAAAAAACTTCCGGCTTTGCCGGTTTTTGGAACACACCTTTGGGTGTGTTCCAAGCTGAGAGCTTCTTGAAACAAAAAGGAGAAATCAGCTTGAAACACACCCATGATTACTTAGGAGGATGCTTCTTATGGGAAAAGTGCTTGAAGTGAAGGACCTTGTTACAACCTTCCGAATCGATAAAAAAGAATATGAAGTTCTGCGCGGAGTTTCTTTCGATCTTAACGAAAACGAAACCCTTTGCATGGTTGGTGAATCCGGCTGCGGAAAAAGCGTTACCACCCTTTCCGTAATGGGCCTTCTGCCCAACAACGGCAGAATCGTTTCCGGCAGCATCAAACTTAACGGACAGGAACTTACCACCATGAGCCCGAAGGAACTTAACGCCCTTCGCGGAAAACAGATGGGAATGATTTTCCAGGAGCCCATGACCGCTCTTAATCCGCTTCTTACCATCGGCCGCCAGATGACCGAAAGCCTTATGCTCCATCGCGGAATGAGCAAAAAAGAGGCCATGGAAACCGCAAAGAACTATCTTGAAAAAGTTGGTATTGCAAATCCGGAAGAACGTCTTAAACAGTTCCCGTTCCAGCTTTCCGGCGGTCTTCGCCAGCGTATTATGATAGCAATGGTAATGTCCGTTCAGCCCAGCCTTCTTATTGCGGATGAACCCACAACCGCTCTTGACGTAACCATTCAGAAACAGGTTCTTGTTCTTCTCAACAAGCTTAAAAAAGACGTTTCCACCGGTGTTCTTTTCATCACCCATGACCTTTCCGTTGTTGCGGAAATTGCGGACAGGGTAATCGTTCTCTATTCCGGACGCAAGGTTGAGGAAGGAACCATTGAACAGATTTTTGCAAAACCCCAGCATCCTTACACCATCGGTCTTATGAACGCTGTTCCGAACGTCGATCTGGACGAATTCGACATCCAGCCCATTCCCGGAACTTTCCCGAACATAACCGAAGATATCGGCGGATGCCGTTTCCACCCGAGATGCCCTTATGCAACCGAACGCTGCAGAAGAGAAGTTCCCGAAATGCTTGAAACCGAACCCGGTCACTTTGTATATTGCCATAAAATTGAGGAGGAACAGAGCAAATGAGCGAAGAAAGAAAAACACTGCTTGAACTGAAAAAGCTCAAAAAATATTTCCCTGTTCGCCGCGGCGTTTATATCAAAGCGATCGAGGACGTTTCCTTTTCCATCACCGAAGGTGAAAAATTCGGCGTTGTTGGCGAATCCGGCTGCGGAAAATCCACCCTTGGACGTGTTATCCTCCAGCTTTATCCCCAGACCAGCGGTGCCTGCATCTATTACGGACGCACTTTTGACGAAATGTGCCCCAAATATTTCGGAAAAGAAATTGCAAAACTTCCTCAGTATCAGAAAAAAGCTGATGAATTTTTCAAAAAATCCCTTGAAGTTGACAAAAGAGCCGATGCTCTCCGAATTGAGATAGACGCTCTTTCCGCTCTCGGAAGCGACAAGGAAGTTAAAAAGGAAGCCCGCCTTGCGAAAAAACTCAGCACACTTGAATTTAAATCCAAGGAACTCAAAAAAGACGCTTCCCGCCAGCTTCGTGAAGGTTCCAGAACCGTAGGTTCCCTTATCCTTTGCAAGGACCTTCCGGCTGTTCAGGAACTTTTCTCCAAGGCACAGAAAGAAACCCTTATCTCCTCTGAAAAAATCCATAAATACCGTGATCTTGAGCGCCGCTATGAGGAATCCAGAGTTGCCGGAACTCCCAATGAGGCGATCAAAAAAGAAATGGACGATATCACCGACCAGATCAAAGAACATGTTGCCGCCGCAAAAGCTTTCCGTCAGGAAGCCTGGGATACTTACCACGGCAAAGATATCCTTCCCATAACCGAAAGGTGTCTTGATCCGGCATATCAGAAAAAACTTGACGGAAACTATGAAACCGGTATCAACCTCGGTAAACTTACCAAACAGGAAATGCGCGAACTCCGCCGCGAAATGCAGATGATTTTCCAGGATCCTGCCGCATCTCTCGACCCCCGCCAGTCCGTTGGTAAATCCATCGAGGAAGTTTATAAAATCAACACCGATTATTCCGCACAGCTCCGCAAGGAAAAAACAATGGATCTTCTTGAAAAGGTCGGTCTTAAACGCGAGCATTATTATTCCTATCCTCATGCACTTTCCGGCGGCCAGAAACAGCGTGTCGGAATTGCAAGAGCAATCGCTCTCGATACCAAATTCGTTGTTCTTGACGAATCTGTTTCCGCCCTTGATGTTTCCGTTCAGGCACAGATCCTTCAGCTTCTCAACGAGCTCAGTGAGGAAAAAGAACTTACTTATTTCTTCATAACCCACGACCTTGGTGTTGTAAAACATTTCTGCGACAGAATCCTTGTTATGTATCTCGGAAACCTTTGCGAAATCGCAGATTCCAAAGTTCTTTTCCATAACACTCTCCACCCCTATACTGAATCTCTGCTTGCTTCTGTTCCGAGACTTACCCTTAACCAGGAGCATTCCACCGAATTCGTTCTCGAGGGCGACGTTCCCAGCGCAATGAATCCTCCGAAAGGCTGTCCTTTCCACACCAGATGCTCCAAGTGCATGGAAATCTGCAAAAAGGAAAAACCGCCAATCGTTGAAAAAGAACCGGGACATTTTGTTGCCTGCCATCTTTACAGCCAGGAATAAGGAGAATTTTATATGGAAACCCCTTTTAATCCAACTTATCAGAAATATCCTTCCCAGAGATATCCCATATATGCAAGAGGCGGAATGGTCAATGCTTCCAGCCCCCAGGCTTCTGCCGCAGGTCTTGAAGTTTTGAGAAAAGGCGGCAACGCAATGGACGCTGCAGTTGCAACCGCTTCCGCGCTGACCGTTGTTGAACCCACCGCAAACGGAATCGGTTCCGACGCTTTTGCTCTTGTCTGGTCCGCAAAAGACCAGAAACTCTATGGACTCAACTCCAGCGGTCCTGCACCGATGGCGGCTTCCATAGAAACCATTCTTGCGGATAAAAAAGATAACGACGGAAAAATGCCCACCTTCGGCTGGACCGCGGTTACCGTTCCCGGTGCACCCAAAGCCTGGGCAGAACTCAACAAACGCTTCGGAAGACTTTCCCTTTCCGAAGATCTTGCTCCGGCAGTTCGCTATGCAAGAGAAGGCTATCCCTGCTCTCCGAACCTTGCACTTATGTGGCAGAGAGCATATAACAGATACACCAAGGCTTTTGACGGAAAACCGGAATTCAATGAATGGTTCAAAACCTTTACTCCGGAAGGAAAACCTTACGAAGCCGGCGATATAATCAAACTTCCGAACCATGCGGATACCCTTGAAGCAATCGGAAGAACCGGCGCGGACGCATTCTATTCCGGCGATATCGCAAGAAAAATCGATGCGGACAGCCGCGAATTCGGCGGTTACCTCCGTTACGAAGACCTTGCAAAATTCGAAGCAAAATGGGTCGAACCTATCAAGGTAAATTACCGCGGATACGAAGTTTGCGAAATTCCGCCCAACGGCCAGGGAATTGTTGCGCTTATGGCGCTCAATATCCTCAAGGAATTCGACTTCACCGAAAAAGACTGCGTTGAAACCTATCATAAACAGCTTGAAGCCATAAAAATGGCTTTTGCAGATGCTTTCCATTACGTAACCGACCCGGATCATATGGAAATTGATTATAACGATCTTCTTAATCCTGCTTACGGTGCAGAAAGAGCAAAGGAAATGGGCGAAACCGCAAAAGTTTATACCCATTCAATTCCTCCCAAGAGCGGCACCGTTTATTTCTGCTGCGCCGACGGCGAAGGAAACATGGTTTCCTTTATCCAGTCCAACTATATGGGATTCGGTTCCGGAATCGTTGTTAAAGATACCGGCGTTTCTCTCCAGAACCGCGGATGCGATTTTTCTCTTAACCCGGAAGATGCAAACTGCCTTAAACCCGGAAAACGCACCTACCACACCATTATTCCCGGCTTTATCCTTAAAGACGGAAAAGCGGTTGGTCCTTTTGGCGTAATGGGCGGTTATATGCAGCCCCAGGGACACCTTCAGGTTGCAATGAATTTCATTGATTTCCACCTTGATCCTCAGCAGGCTCTTGACGCTCCCAGATGGCAGTGGATGCGAGATAACACCGTCACTGTCGAAACCCGCTTCAACAGCGAGCTTGCCCGTTTGCTTCAGCAAAAAGGCCATGACATAAGAGTCGATTTAACAACTCCGAGTTTCGGCCGCGGCCAGATGATTGTCCGTCTTGAAAACGGAACTCTTGTCGGCGGAACCGAATCCAGAACGGACAGCAACATTGCCTGCTATTAATAATTTCTCTTTTCCTCATAAAAACTTCCTCAGCGACCATGAAGCCGCTGAGGAAGTTTTTTTGTTGATATAAAATTTTGTTTAAAGTATAATTGTATCAGATTGGAGGGATTTATTTTGATAAAACCGATAGTACATGATCCCATGTTCCTTGCGCAAAAATCCGAAAAAGCCACCGCAGCGGATTTACAGGTTGCAAAAGACCTTTTGGAAACCCTTTTTGCGAACCGCGAAGGCTGCGTAGGAATGGCGGCGAACATGATAGGAGTTAAAAAACGCATAATTGTTTTTGATGATAACGGAACCTATATGACTATGCTGAATCCGGAAATCACACAGAAATCCGGTGAATATGAGACGGAGGAAGGCTGCCTTTCCCTTGCGGGAATCCGAAAAACAAAGCGCTTTCAGTTTATAACGGTCAAATATTTTGATATGGATTTTAAGCCCCGAACCGGAAAATTCTTCGGATTTACCGCCCAGATCATCCAGCATGAAATCGACCATTGCAACGGAATTTTGATTTAAAAAATTACTTTTTGTCGAAAAAATAAAGATTATTACAAATGGTATTAAAAAACGCCTGCAAAGCAGGCGTTTTTTAATATCCGAATGTTCTCGAAACTTTCTGCAAAGTTTCAACAATGCTTATTTTTTGCGGACAGTTTTGCTCACAAATTCTGCAGCGAAGGCAGTCCGAAGGTCTTGAAAAATTTCTGGTAAGATTTGAATATGCATGCTCAATTTTCCAATCTTCGCCGGGATTTCTGCAATATTCGTTATAAACTTCAAAATACCGGGGAATCGGAATTTGCAAAGGGCAGTTTCCGGTGCAATAGGAACAGCCGGTGCAGGGGACGGCGGTTTTGGAACGGATGATTTTTGCAATTTCCATAAGTTCGGAAAATTCGGTTTCTGAAAGGGGAGAAGATTCTTCAATATTTTCATCGATCTGTACGGGGCTGTTCATTCCGCTGAGAACGGTTGTTACGGAAGGAAGACTTTTTGCAAAACGTATCGCCGCCGAAGCTTCGGAAAAACTGAATTTTTCGGAAAAAACTTCTTTTGCTTCCGGAGGAAGATTCGAAAGGGTTCCGCCCTTAATCGGTTCCATAACGATGATTTCCTTACCGAATTTTTCGGCAACCTCGTAACATTCCCTTGCGCGGAAAGCGGGGCTTTCCCAATCTAGATAGTTTATCTGGAGTTGGACGCAATCTATTTCCGGATGTTTTATAAGGATTTTTTCAAGAAGCTCCGGGCTGTCGTGAAAGGAAAAACCGGTTTTTAAAACCTTTCCCTCGGATTTAAGTTTTTCGATAAATTCAAATTCTCCGAAGGTTTCCGCGGTTATATAGTTTGTTTCATTGAGCCAATGGAGCATGTAAATATCGAAAAAATCAACACCGCAGCGGGAAAGCTGTTTTTCAAAAATCTTTTCACAGTCCTCGTTGTTTCGGATAAGCCAGCTTGGAAGCTTATCCGCAAGGATATATTTTTCTCTCGGATATCTTTCGGAAAGGGAAAGGCGGATTGCTTCTTCCGAAGCGCCGCCGAGATATGTAAAAGCGGTGTCGAAATATCTTCCGCCTTTTTCAATGAATTTGTCCACCATAAAATTGAGCACGGCGTAATCAACGCTGTGCTCATCTTTTTTATCCAAAAGCGGAAGTCGCAAAAAACCAAAACCAAGCTTTGTCATAAAGAACCTCTTTTAAGCAAAAATAAGAAAATGCATTCCGAAAGCGCAAAGGATTCCAAGAATAATACCGCTTATTACCTGAAGAGGGGTGTGCCCGACAAATTCTTTAAGAACAACTTCCGGAAGTTCGTTTTTTGAAAACTTTTCAAAGGAATCCACAAGAATGTTAAGAAGTTTTGCGTGTTTTCCGGCTTCAAGGCGAACACCCATGGCATCGTGACAAACGATTATCGCAAGGATACCGCTTATGGCAAATTCAAAAGAGCCGAAACCATAGGTAAGGGCGGAAATTGCCGCAAGGGAAGAAACCGTTGCGGAATGGCCGCTTGGCATTCCTCCGTCGCCGAAAAGGCGGGAAAAATCCCAGGTTTTATTTATAATGGCATAAATAAAAACTTTAAGCACCTGGGCAACGGTCCAGGAAACAACGGCGGTTATAAAAAACTTGTTGGAAATAAAATCAAAAAACCAATCCATTTAAAAATTCCTTTGCAAAAAAAGATATAACTTATTTTACCACAAAAGTTTTTGTTTTTATATAATTTTTAAAATAAATTAATGTGATTTTAATAAAATTTAAAAATTTGTTGTGCCATTTGCCGAAAATTGAAAAAACCACTACGAAAACGAAAAAAATAGTGTTATAATCGGAACCGTAAAAGGAGGCTGTTTTATGGAAAAAACGAATTATATCAGAAAAATAGTTCTTTGCGCAATGTTCCTTGCCTGCGGAATGGTTCTTCCTTTTGTAACCGGCCAGATCCCGCAGATAGGAAGCATGCTTTTGCCGATGCATATCCCGGTGTTCCTTTGCGGATTAATCTGCGGCGGAAAATACGGCGCAGTCGTTGGATTTATAATGCCGCTTATGCGTTCTGCAATTTTTACAATGCCGCCGATGTTTCCCGATGCATCGGCAATGGCTTTTGAACTTGCCGCCTATGGCTTTATCGTAGGGTTCATGTATGAAAATGCCCGCTGGCACTGCATAAAATCCCTCTATCGCTGCATGATAGCCGCAATGATAGGCGGCAGAGCCGTTTGGGGACTTGCTATGGCCGTTTTGGTCGGTTTGGGTGATAGCGGCCTTACGTTCACAATGTTTGTTACAAGGGCATTTATGAATGCCATACCGGGAATTGTACTCCAGCTTGTTTTTATACCGTCACTTATGCTCGCCCTTGATAAAACCCATCTGGTTCCTTTCGGAAAAAACATTCGCCTTGAGGAAAAAGCAAAGCCTGAAAAAATATAAAAAGAAAAGCCTTCGCAAAGCGAAGGCTTTTCTTAAATGAACAAACCGGAAATAAAAGCCGCGGCGGAAGCCGCAAGTGCAACAACGATAAGCGGAAGCTTGAAATAGGCAAGAGCAACGGCAACAACCGTTCCGATGACGGAAGTTGTGATGTTTCCGGTGGAATAAAAAATTGCCGGAATTGTCATTGCGCTTAAAACCGCATAGGGAATGTAATAAAGAAAGCTTCGGAAAAAAGGAGATTTTATCTTTTTCCGGAAAAGGGTGAACGGAATCATTCGAATAAGATATGTCACCCCGGCCATAACGGCAATATAAATAATAACGCTCATTCTTCCGCCTCCTTTTCGTCTTTAACAGGGAAAAGAACCGCACAGACAGCCGCGGAAATTACCGAACAGATTATTATTGCAAAGCCGCCGGAAACGGATTTGAGCACGAACTCAAACACAATGCTCAGGGCGGCGGCAGCGAGCACGGCGGCGAGCACGCCTTTTTCTTTCTTTGCCGGCGGGATTATTATTGCAAGGAACATTCCGTAAAGAACGATCCCCATTGCGCTTGAAACTGAGGAGGGAAGGATGTTTCCTGCGGCGGCGCCGAGAAATGTTCCCGAAACCCAGCCCAGAGCGGAAATCACGGTAAGCCCGTACATATAAAAAGGCGAAACGGATTTTTGCGAAACCGCAACGGCAAAAATTTCGTCCGTTATTCCGAAGGAAGCGACCATTCTGTGGAAGGTATTGAAGCTTCCGTCGAGTTTTTGGGAAAGGGAAATCCCCATCAGGGAATAGCGGATGTTTATTACAAGCTGGGTGAGAGCCATTTCCAAAAGGCTTCCTCCGGCGGCAATTATACCGATACCTGCAACCTGACCGGCGGAAGTGAGGTTTGTAAGCGAAATTCCGACAGCGGAAAGAATCGAAAGCCCGAGCCCTACGGCAAGTATTCCGAAACCGAAGGAAACAGAAAGATATCCAAGACAAATGGGAATACCATCTTTGATTCCTTTGATAAAATCTTTTTTCAAAATCCCACCGCCTTTTGGAAAAATATAAAAATAATTATAACACTGTTTTTTGCATAATTAAACACAAATTCGCAAAAAACTTTATATTGTTCCAAAATTATGCTATAATTCAGCAAAAGGGCGGTGTTTTTATGTATGACGAATATCTTAAAACTTTTATATGCGTTGCGGAATGCGGAAGTTTCACAAAAGCGGCGGAACTTCTTTATCTTTCGCCGAACGCAGTCAAAAAAAGAATAGGTTCGCTTGAAGAAAGCACCGGAATAAGCCTTTTTGAAAGAACTCTCAAAGGTGAAAAACTCACATCTGCGGGAAAATCTTTTTACAGCGACGCAAAAAATATGGTACAAAGCTATAATAATGCGGTAGAGCGGGCTAAAAGGATTCAGGAAAGCGGCGAGGATTTTATCAAAATCGGAATTATGGATACCTTTGCGGATGAATTTATGACGGCAAAATGGTTCCAGCCATCGGATAAAGTAAAACGTGCAAAAGCCAGCATGGTCTTTTTCGGAAGTTCCAGCGACAACCTTGGAAAAATGCTTAACAGCATCGGAACGGATATAGATCTTGCGGTAGATATCTGTGAAGAAAAACTTGCGAAAAAGTTCGGGGTGACTGCGGTAAAGATTTCCGAAGCAAAAATCTGCTGTGCGGTTCCTTATAACCACCGCCTTTCAAAGAAGGAAGAAATAACTCCTGCGGATCTTTGCGGAGAAAAAGTTGCGATTCTTAAAAGCGGAAGGAACGAGCTTTGGGATAATATTATACGGGATATAAGAAAAGATTTTTTTGGGATCGAGATTTTTGAAATCGATAAATACAGCATAAAAACTTTTAACCGCTGCGAAAACGAAAACAGAATTGTTTTTATGACGGAACACGGCGGAAAATCCTATCCTTTCTGCAAATGCGTACCGCTTAGCAAAACATATCTTGTTCCGTTTGGAATATATATTTCTGATGAATCAAACGAAAAAACGCTTTCCTTTATTGAAGAGATAAAGAAATCTGCGCCCAAAGATTAACAGCAAAAGAGCCTATATATGCACCTGTGGTGCATATATAGGCTCTTTTTTGTTCTTTATTTATGGAATATGGTGCGTTATAATATATCTGATATGTTAAATTAAACACGAAAATTTAAGGAGGATTTTATAATGGAAAGACTTGACGGAAAAAGAATCATTATTACCGGCGGCGCAGGCGGCATGGGCAGAACCACTGTCGAAAACTTCCCTTCCCTTGGCGCAAAAGTTGCTTTTTTTGACGTAAACGATGCAGACGGCGAAGAAGTTGCAAAAATCTCCGGTGCAAAATATATCCACGTTGACGTTTCCTGTGAAGAAAGTGTACAGAATGGCTTCAAAGAAGCTGTCGAATGGCTCGGCGGACTTGACGTAGTTATCCACTGCGCAGCAATCGCTCCCGCAACCCCTATTGAATATTGCGATTTTGCAACCTGGAAAAAACTCTTTGCAATCAATGCGGACGGTACTTACCTTGTTGATATGGAAGCTTTCAAATATATGAAAGACCAGGGATACGGCAACATCATCAACTTCACCAGCGCTTCCGCATTCATCGTAAGCCCCTTCCAGCCTATCTATGGCGCAACCAAAGGCGCAGTAACTTCCTGGAGCAGAACCCTTGCAAAAGACCTTATGCCCTATAACATCAGAGTAAACATGATCGCTCCCAACATCTGGACTCCTCTTACCGACAAACTTGTTGCACAGTTCAGCCCCGAAGAAAAACAGGCATTCATGGACGGCATGAAAGGTCTTATGCTCGGCGATAAACCCGGCGACCTTATCGAAGATTACCTTCCTGTTATCGCTTTCGCGGCAAGCGACAGCTCCAAATTCATCACCGGCCAGACCATTTGCGTTGACGGTGGCACCATGATGGTTCGTTAATCAAAAATAAATACCCCCTTTTTTCTATTTAAAAAGCACCCGTTCCGTTAATTCGGAACGGGTGCTTTTCTGTTTGGTGGAGACACACGGGCTCGAACCGTGGACCTCTCGCGTGTGAGGCGAACGCTCTGACCAGCTGAGCTATGCCTCCGGGCATAAATTTTGCAGGAAATATTATATCACTTAATTGAACTTCTGTCCATAATCACAGTCCAAAAAATTTATAATTCGTTAACCATTGTAAAAAATATCCATGGTAAAATAATTATATAATACTATAAAGGAAGATATTCATTATGATAATGCAGAAATTAAGGGAGTTTATGTACGGAAGATACGGGATCGACCAGCTTTCCGTTGCGCTTGTTGCCGGAGGATTTGTTTTTTATGTTCTGTATGTTTTCACCCGCTCCCGCCTTCTTTATCTTGTTTCACTTGTTCTTTACGGAATTGCGATTTTCAGAACGCTTTCAAAAAATCACGCAAAACGCAGAGCGGAAAATCAGAAGTTCATGACTTTTTGGTATAAAGCCAAAAATTGGTGGGTGGGTTTACGCGCGGATTTTGAGGAAAGAAAAACCTATAAACGCTTTAAGTGCCCGAAATGCGGACAAAAGATCCGAATTCCGAAAGGACGCGGAAAAGTTGAGATCCGCTGTCCGAAATGTTCCGAAAGATTTGTAAAGAAGGTATAATAAATGCCGAAAAAACTTTTGCTGATAATAAATCCGGTTTCCGGAATGCGGCTTGGGGCAATTTATACTCCCAAAATCGTTTCGACCTTTTCCGACGGCGGATATGACGTTTTTCTTATGATGACATCAAAAAGGGGCGACGCAAAAACCTGGGCAGAAACCTACGGAAAGGATTTTGACCTTATCGTTGCCTGCGGCGGCGACGGAACCTTTAACGAAGTTGTTTCAGGAAACCTTTCCGGAGCAAACAGACCACTTGGATATATCCCATGCGGAAGCACCAACGATTTTGCCGCAAGCATCGGCCTTTCAAGCGATATTCCCACAGCGGCACATAATATTGTCAAAGGTTCCGAAAATGTTTTTGACGCGGGTTCTTTTGGCGGAAGACCTTTTACCTATGTTGCGTCTTTCGGCGCATTTACAAGAACAAGCTACACAACTTCCCAAAATTTCAAAAACATTGTGGGACATCTTGCATATATCGTGGAAGGTGGGCTTGACCTTAAAAACCTGAAGCCGGAATTTGTATCCTTTGAAGTAAACGGTGAGATACACGAAGGAAACTATATTTTCGGAGCGGTCAGCAATTCAACATCCCTTGGCGGGATTTTAAGCATTTCGACCGATATTGTGGATATGAACGACGGACGGTTTGAAGTTATGCTTATAAAACATCCGGAAAACGCCCAGCAGCTTTCAAAAATCGTCCAGGCGGTCCTTTCAAAGCAATATGCGGAATGCGAAATGATCGAGTTTTTCTCCTGTGAAAAGCTGGCGGTGCTAAAAAATCCTTCCGGCGGCTGGAGCCTTGACGGAGAATTTGAAGAAGGCGCCGACGGAATTTTTATAGAAAACAAAAATTCCGCAATAAAACTGATAAAATAAAAAACGCAGGCATCTGAGATGCCTGCGTTTTTGGTTTTTTAAACTTATGCTTTATCGACGGAATCGATGTATTCGGTAAGTTTAAGAACGTTGTTGGAATAACCCCATTCGTTATCATACCATGCAACAAGTTTTACGAAAGTATCGGTAAGAGCGATACCTGCTTTTGCGTCGAAGGTGGAGCCGTGAGGATCGCCGAGGAAGTCGGAAGAAACAACAGCGTCTTCGGTGTAAGCGAGAAGGCCTTTGAGTTCGCCTTCGGAAGCAGCTTTTACTGCAGCGCAGATTTCGTCATAAGTTGCGGGTTTTTCAAGGTTTACGGTAAGGTCAACAACAGAAACGTCGATGGTGGGAACGCGGAAAGCCATACCGGTAAGTTTTCCGTTAAGAGCGGGGATAACTTTGCCAACAGCTTTTGCAGCGCCAGTGGAGGAAGGAATGATGTTGCCGCAGGAAGCACGGCCGCCTCTCCAGTCTTTTTTGGAAGGACCGTCAACGGTTTTCTGGGTTGCGGTTACTGCGTGAACGGTGGTCATAAGGCCGTCTTTGATGCCGAAGTTATCGTTGATAACTTTTGCAAGAGGAGCAAGGCAGTTGGTGGTGCAGGATGCGTTGGAAACAACTTCCATATCGCTGGAATAGGTGTTGTTGTTAACGCCCATTACGAACATAGGAGCGGTTTTGGAAGGAGCGGTGATAACAACTTTTCTTGCGCCTGCTTTAAGGTGTGCCTGGCAGGTGTCAACTTCTTTGAAAACGCCGGTTGCTTCGATAACATATTCAACGCCGTCTTCGCCCCACGGAATTTCTTCGGGGTTTTTGAAGCCATAAACTTTAACTTCTTTTCCGTTAACAACAAGTTTGCCGTCTTTTTCGGAAATTTCGCCGTTGAATCTGCCCTGTGCAGTGTCGTATTTTGCCATGTAAGCCATGTAGTCGGGATCGATGAAAGGATCGTTGACTGCTACGATTTCAAATTTTTCGGGCTGTGCTGCAGCAATGCGGAAAACAAGTCTGCCGATACGGCCGAAGCCGTTAATGCCAATTCTGATCATTTGGGATTACCTCCATAAATCAATTTTTTACAGATACCATTTTATAATATTTTTTTAACATAAACAAGAGATTTTTGATTATTCTACATTCCTTCACTAAAATTTATTTTCCGAACGGTTTGTTTTCGTCAACTTGACAAAAAGACTTGTTTATTTTTTCTTTCTCAGCTATTATATTTGTATAAAATCACAGGTGGAGAAATATATGGTATATAAACGGTTAAGAAGCGGAAAATATATAAACAGCGACGAAATGGCGGATCTTTCCTTTTCGGCAAAAGAACAGATTTTTGAATCCGTAAGAAATCAGTTTGTGGAAACAATAAAACTTCCGGCGGAATATTCGGATGTTTCCGATAATGTGAACAGCATGGGATATTCGATTTTGAGGATAAGCCGCAATCTGAACGAATATTGCGAAATAATTTCCGGAAAATGCTTTTTCAGAAAAGAAAAGATGGAAATTGCAAAGACTTTTTTAAATCTTTGCGAAGCATCTAAAGAATTTTTTAAAAAGAAAGACATAAACCTTGTTTTCAAAACAGAATCGGAAAATATTTTTGTAAAAACTGACAGAGAAAAATTTTATTATGCCGTTTTGAATGTTTTGCTCAATGCGGCGGAAAACACTCCCCGGGGCGGGAAAGTGAGAGTTGTTCTTTCAAAAACCAAAAAATTTGCAAAGATAGCAATTTCCGATAACGGAACGGGAATGGACGAGGAAACGGTTTTACATTGTTTTGAACCGTTTTTCTCAAAAAGCGGATATCTTGGGAAGCAAAAAATGGGTATCGGGCTTACTCTTGCTCATTGGTTCGTTTCGGAAAACAAAGGAAGAATACATATCTCTTCCGAAAAGGGAAAAGGAACAACGGTTTATATGCTTATCCCTCTTCTTGAAAAAGAAGAAGCGGGTCTTTCGGTGGAAGCACCGGTGCCGGATATCCTCGGCGGAAAGTTTTCCCCGGTTTCGATAATGCTTTCCGGAATCGAAAAAGAATAAAACAAAAAAGCGCTTCATGACGAAGCGCTTTTTTATATCACGGATTCAAGAAAATCCGTAAAAATTTTTTCATCGGAAAAATCGCTTTTATTTCGTTCGGCAATAATCACAAAAGGATTTTTCCCGGCGATTATGATTTTTTCGGAAAGAAGAAAAGCCTCTTTTGGATTGTGTGTAATGATAAGCGAAGTTTTGCCCGTGGTTTCGGATTTTATAAGTTCAAGAATTTCGGCGGAGGTTTTTATATCAAGTCCCCGGAGAGGTTCGTCAAAAAGATAGACATCACCGCCAAAGGCAAGAGCCCTTGCTATGGAAAGTCTGCGGCACATTCCGCCGGAAAGTTCGTCCGGATATTTATCGGCACAATCGGAAAGTCCCACTTTTTCAAGGTATTCAAGGGCTTTTTCTTTTCCGATATTTACCGCCGTAAGGTTTTCAAGGGCGGTGTACCAGGGAAGAAGCCGGTCTTCCTGAAAGACAAAGGTGGGTTTTCCGCAGAACTGAGTTACAATTCCGCTTTGCGGTTTTAAAAAACCGGAAGCAAGTTCAAGAAAGGTGGTTTTTCCGTAACCGGAAGGACCGAGAATCGCTGTCGAAGTACCTTCTTCCAATGAAAAAGAAAAATCCTTGAAAATTTCTTTTTCGCCGTAAGAAAAGCCGACGTTTCTGAATTCAAGCATGGGATTTTCCTCCTTTCGCGGTTATTAAAAGAAGGAGCTTTTCCAAAAGAACGCTGAGGATAACAACCGCAACGGTCCAGGCAAAAGTATCAGTGGTTTCAAAATAAATTTTTGAATCATGAAGGGCATAGCCGATTGAATTTTTATGGGGGCAGATAACTTCTGCGGCAATTCCGGCTTTCCATGCCATTCCGACGGCGCTGTTCAAAGCGGCGGCAAAAAAGGGTTTTACAGAAGGAACGGTTATTCTGAAAAATCTTTCTGATTTTGACATGCCAAAGGCTTTTCCCATTTCCATAAGTTTCGGATCTGCGGAAAGAATGCCTTTTTCGGTGTTTGCCCAAACCGTCGGAAGAACGATCAGAACTGCGGTGAAAACCGGAACGTTTTCAACGCTTAGCCAAAGTATTGCAAGAATGATGAACGATGCCACGGGGGTGGCTTTGATTATGTGCAAAACCGGGGCGAACAGGTTTTTGAGCATGACGGATTTTGCAGTGAGCACGCCAACCAATGCTCCGAGCACCGTTCCGATAAAAAGTCCGGAAAGCACTCTTAAAAGAGAGACAGAAACAGAAAGCCAGAAGGATGTTTCTGTGCAAAGTTCAAAAAGTCTTTTGAAAACGGCAAGGGGCGACGGCACAAGAATGTTTTCTCCGACAGCCAGATGAATGCATTGCCACAAAGTTATCCAGAAAAATGCGGAAAAGAAAGCATAAACAAGCTTTTTCAATTTTGCCGCCGCTCCTTTCGTAAAAATCAAGGTTTAATTATCAGCCGTAAAAATCTTCTCCGGGCATTGCACCGCCGACACTTGCGGGGTTTTCTTCATGGAGCACGGAAAGGAAATTTTTGAGCACGGTTTTATATTCTTCACCGTAAAGCCAGACGATGTTGCATCTAGGAATTGCCTTTTCTGCAACAGCGGCAGCGGCAATTTCATATTTTTCGATGAACGCGGCGGCTTCAGAAGGGTTTGCGTTGGTAAATTCAATGCTCATGCCGTAATCTTTTACAAATTCCGCAACAGCTTCGGGATTCTGTTCAAGAAATTCCTTGCGGACGGCAATTCCGCCCATGGTAAGGGCTTCGCCGGTAAGATTGTTCCATTCTTCGGAAAGGTTAAGGGCAACGCGGAAATTTTCGCTTTTGCCAATGACATTTGTAACAAAAGGTTCCGGAAGCATTACTATATCGTACTCTCCGGTCATGGCAAGAGTTGCGGCTTCGGTGTGTTCGCTTGCAAAGTGAATATCTGCTCCGATTCCGTTTTTGGCAATAAGGTGTACGAGCACGGATTCGGCGGTGCTGCCTTTTCCGGAAGCAAGAATGGTCTTTCCGTCAAGGTCCTCGATGCTCGAAATGCTTTCGCCGTTCTCGAGAATATAGAGAACGCCAAGGGTGTTTACGCCGAGACAGACGATTTTTCCTTCGGTTTTGTTATAAAGGCTTGAAATTGCGTTTGTGGGAAGCGCGGCGATATCGAGTCCGCCCTGGATAAGCTGCCCGGTAAGTTCGTCCGGAGCACCGGCAACGGTGAATTCATAGCTGTTAAGGGTAAGCCCCTGTTCGCTTTGGTCCATAAGCCATGCAGCACCCATTCCGGTGGGGCCTTTGAGCATGCCGACTTTTACTTCAGCACCGGTAAATTCGGGTTTCTTGGGTTCTTCGGGCTCGTTTTCGGGTTCTGAAGAAACGGCCGGTTCGTCCGGTTCTTCGGTTTCGGGAACAGCGGGCTCGTTTGAGCATGCTGCCATGCTCATGATCATGATAAGTGCAAGGATAAGGGAAAGCAGTTTTTTCATTTTGGTTTCCTCCATTTAAAACGCCTTTTCAAAAGGCTTTAATATAACAATTTTTTTGCCGTCTTTGGAAATAACGCCTTTTTCTGTAAGGGTATCGAAAGCACGGTAAACGGAAGCGCGGCCGATGCCGAGCATCCGGGAAAGTTTTGAAATGGAACAGGGAAGAATAAATTCGTTTTCTCCGTTTGCGAAAGTAAGAATCCAGCGGAAAAGTTTTTCGTGAGCTTCGCCTTCGGAAAAAGCGGAAAGTTTTTTGTTGAGAAAATGGATCTTTTCGGAAAGAAGAACAGCATAGGCCTTTGCGAATTCGGGCGAAATCGAAAAGGCTTCTTCAACTTTTTCTTTCGGGAAAATTGCAAGTTTAAGGTTGCTTTCTGCGGTTATTTCCGAAGGGAACTCCGCTTCCTCATAAAAAAGGGTAGCCATTCCGAAAACTTCGCCTTCGGAAAGCCGGTTTATAACAGTGCGCCTTCCGTCAAGACCGATTTTTGAAACGGAAGCGCTTCCTTTAAGAATAAGCGCAAGGCAGCGGCTGAAATGTTTTTTTGCCATAACGGTTTCGTCTTTGCTTACGGAAACAATTTCGATATCTTCGCGGAAACGATCGATATCAAGTTTTGAAAAAAGTTTGTTCTTTGAAAAAACTTCTCTGTCTTTTGCTGTCATAAGAAAAACCTCCGTTTCTGTATCAAATGATACAATATATCTACGCTATTGTCAATATATTAACAGAAAAATGCAATAAAAAAAGGCGGGATTTTTCCGCCTTTTTAAAACTGTTTAAAAAAATATTATCTTGTTCCGTGAAGGTTGAGGAATTCGTCGTCCCTCGGGCGGGAAACGATCTGGCTCCAGCAGGGGAAGAAACCTGCGTTTGAACCGGTGTTCGGAGAAATTTTGCAGAAAGGACCGCCGAAATAGGGGATCTTTCCTTTTTCAAGAACAGCATCTTTAATAAGCCCGAGAACGTTTTCTGCCGCAAAGCCGAAGCGTTCCTCTTCCGCAACGGCAAGATTTATCTGCCAGAGATTTTCGTTTTCGGCATAAGCACCGGCAACGGCAATGGTTTTTCCGTTTTTCTTTGCGCAAAGGACAAGAGCAATGGGCCCGTGGCTTTCAAGGTCGAAAACCTCTTTGGCAAGAGGTTCGCTTTTAAATTTTTCAAAACCGGATTCAATTATTTCAACATCGTATTTTGCTTCGGTTTTCGGAAGGGTGACGTCCGGAACGGAATAACCGTAGATGTTGTCAACATTGTGACCGTGCAGATAAAGAATTTCGCTGAGGAGGATAAGGGAATTGGGTTCAAAGATCCAGTTGGGCTCCTTTCCTCCAAAATTTCTGCTGAAATCGGGAATCATCTTAGGAAGAACGGAAAAAATCGCACTTCCGCCGAAACAAACGGCTTTCATGGCTTTGTTTCCGGATTCCTTAAGTTCGGTGATGACGATTTTGTAGGAATCAAAATCCTTTTCAGAACAGTTGAAATCAGCGGCAAGCTGTTTTTTTATAATTTCATTTACTTCAAAGTTATCCATTATGGAAAGCCCCTTTCCTTTTATATGCTGTGTTTGAAAAATTTAAAGATTGTTGAAAAATTCTTCGATTTCAAAAGATTTTCCCGAACATCCGCCCTGAACAAGTTCCGGTTTTCCGCCGCCGCGGCCGGAAAATTTTGCGTTTATTTCTTTTGCAATGGCGGAGCAGTTTTCGGTTTTTGAAGAAACGGCATATTTATAGTTTCCGTCTTCGCCGCAGAAAACCGCCGCAATTCTGAAATTTTCTCCAAGGGTAAGGCAATATCTGCGGAGTTCGTCCGGGGTCATTCCTTTTTCGAAAACGCAGATTTTTTCGCCGGTTCCGAGTTTTTCCGCCTTGAGTTCAAAAAGTTCCTTTTTGAGAGCGGATTCATAAATTTTGTGTTCGGTAATTTCGTTTTCAAGGCGTTTTACCGCGGATTTTATCTCTTCCGGTTTTACGGAAAGGGAATTGGTAACTTTTATAACATCGCTGTTTTTGCTCTGGTAATCCCGGAAAGCACGTTTTCCGCAAAGCATAAAAAGTCTTGTTCCGCCTTTATAATTTTGGAAAGCGGTGATTTTTATAATTCCGATCTCGCCGGTGCGTTTAACATGGGTTCCGCAGCAGGCGCAAATATCGTAACCCGGGAAGGTGACAATACGGATCTTTCCGGTAAGTTTCTTTTTGCTTCGGTAAGGAAGGACCGCAAGCTCATCTTCCGAAGGAAAGCTTATTTCTATAGGAAAATTTTTATAAACCGCTTCGTTTGCAAGAAGCTCAAGCTTCTGCACCTGCTCCTCAGAAAGAGGCACATCAAGATCAATGGTGGTTTCCTCATATCCGAGATGAAAACCGACGTTGTTTGCACCGAAATTTGAATGGGCAAGCCCGGAAAAAATATGTTCCCCGCTGTGCTGCTGCATAAAATCAAAACGCTGGGTCCAATCTATCTTTCCGGTAACCTTTTCGCCGGCGGGAATGCCGATTTTCGAAAAATGGTGAATAACCCCTTCCTTGTCTTCCTGAACGTCAAGAACTTCGATATCGTTCAAAGTTCCTTTGTCCGGAAACTGGCCGCCGCCTTCCGGGAAAAAAGCGGAGGAATCCAAAACAAGGTCAAAACCCGTTTCCGTTTCGGTGCAGGAAAGAACCTTTGCCTCAAACTCGGTTATATATGCGTTTTCGTCAAAAATGCGTTTTGTGGGTAACATTGGAAAAAACCTTCCTTTGCCTTTTATAAAAAGAGTATAGCACCATTTTGGAAAAATAACAATTGCTAAAAATAAAAGCGCATGATATTATTATATCAGTATTATTTAAAAGGTGGCGACGGTTTTGAAAAAGCTTATGATACTGCTGATTTTTGCGTTGATTGTTTTAGTAGGATGCGAAAAAATGCCTTCCGAAAGCATCGAAGAATCAGCATCTTCACAACCTTCCGTTTCTGAGGAATCCGAGCCGGAAGAAACATTTGAACCCGAAGAAGATTTTGAGCACAACCCTGTTTCAAAAACAGTCGGTATTGAAGATGCCGCGCTTCAGGACGCAAAAGGCGGTGGCGCAGAAATTGATTTTGGCAATGATAAAATAGTAGAGGTGCCGATTTATTCCGAATCTCCCGGAATAGGCAGTTCCTGGTGGTATCTATCCAAGGAAATAAGTGTAATAATTCATTTGGAAGACGTTGGCAGTTCTTGGATTGATATTCTTACAACAGATAACCAGGGAGAGCTTTGGCACGAATATATGTACGGAATAGAACCCGGAGAAATTGCTCAGATAATGGTTCATTTCTATGATGAGAAAAACGGATACTTTTCTGTTAACTATGCCGACGGAACGGGAATTCTTTATAAGGTAAAGAATCGCGGATCTTTGATTGAAAAAGTTGGCGAAGTCGGAAACGTATACAATATTGTTTTTGTTGATGAAAACCATGGTTTTCTCGTTGTTTCGGAAGATTGGGTCGGAATAAGAAAAACTTCTGACGGAGGAAAAACCTGGACCGATTTTGAATTTGCCCCACCGGAGTTTGAATACAAACAGATGCGTTGCTATGACAGACCTGTTTTCACCGGAGACTATGGAGAAGTAAACGTAACGTTTTATCTTGAAGGCGATACTCCATGGGTGGAACATAAATACATTACAAACAATTTCGGACTTACCTGGGAGATGAAATAAAAATTTAATGGAGGGTGCTCTTTTGGAAAAAGTCGTTCTTGTAACCGGCGGAAGCCGCGGGATCGGAAAAGCAATTTGCGAAAAATTCGCCGCGGAAGGTTATTTAGTTGCAGTGAACTATGAAAAAAGCGAAGAAAAAGCAAAGGCGCTTGCGGAAAAAATCGGCGGAAAGGCTTTTTGTGCCGATGTTTCCGATTATTCCGCGGTCTGCAGAATGTTCGATGAAATTGAAAAGGAAATGGGCGAAGTTTCCGTTCTTATCAACAACGCCGCAATTTCCACCTTCGGGCTTTTTCAGGATTGCAGCGATGAGGAATGGGAAAGAATTTTCGGCGTCAACGTAAAGGGCGTTTTCAACTGTTCAAAGCGCGCCGTCGGGAATATGCTTAAAAACCAAAGCGGATCGATAGTCAACATTTCTTCGATCTGGGGTGTTACCGGAGCTTCCTGTGAATGCCATTATTCTGCCGCAAAATCCGCTGTTATCGGTTATACAAAGGCGATGGCAAAGGAACTTGGACCTTCCGGCATAAGGGTGAACTGCATTGCTCCGGGGGCCGTTGATACCGATATGAACGCCCGCTTCAGCAAAGAGGATATGGAAGCGGTTGCGGAAGAATCCGCCCTTGGATATATTGGAAAGCCGGAAGAGATTGCGGAAGCGGTTTTCTTTGCGGCAAGCGAAAAAGCTTCTTATATGACCGGTGCCGTTATCAACGTGAACGGCGGAAGCGTAATATAGCCGCTTGGCAAAAGAAAGAATTCGTGCTATAATATATTGTAATCAACTATTTTTGTTTATTCTGTTTACGGAGGAATTATAAATGATAAGACTTACCGGAACTCAGCGTGAGCTGATGGAAATTCTTTGGGAAAACGGCCAGATGACCCTTCATGCCCTTACAAAAGCTGCTCTTGGAAATGCAGTTACCCCTAACCGCATCGACGCTATCCGCGTTGTACTTCTTCAGATGGTTACCAAAGGCGCTGTAAAAGAAGATTCAACTGTTTCTCCCCATGTCTATACCCCCATTGCCGAAAGAGATGAAGTCGGCTTCGAATCCGGTTTTATTGATGCTGCAAAAGCCGAAGGCAATGCACTTCTCACAGCCCTTTCCTGCGGAATGGGACTTCCCGGCGAAGTTTTCAGCGAAGACCGAGGCCGTCAGATCGACGAATCCCAGGGAAAATTCCAGCGCACCGTTACCGATGAATCCCGCAAAGAGGCTATCAAAGAGGTTATGGCGCAGATTTGTCGTGAACGTGATGAATATGAAGCCCAGAAAGCCGCAGCAAAAGCTGCCGCCGAAGCAGAACAGAAGGAGGACTAATCAATGGAAGAAACCGAATACAGATATGACACACAGCTTCTTATCGAAGGAACAGACCTTGATGAAGACGAGATCCACGATTATCTTATGAACGAAATTCCCGGCGACTGCCTTATCGTAGTCGGCGATGAAGAACTTATCAAACTTCATTACCATACCAACACTCCTTGGAAAGTTCTTGAATATTGTGCAACCAAGGGCGAAATTTTTGACATTGTAGTTGAAGACATGGACCGCCAGTCCAGAGGCCTTAAAGGCTGATTTTGAAAAAATAAAAACCCGTGCTCAAAATTCTGAGCACGGGTTTTTTGTTATTCAACAATTACAAGAACCTTGAATGAAGTATCGTAAAGATCATTTGTAAAAGTTATTATTGAATATCCGGCAGAAACGGGAGTGATATAAACAGTGGTATCCTTGTTTATCCAGTCCTCGTCGGACCATTTTGCAATACAGACATTGGTATCGGAAACTTCAAAGGTAAAAGTGGTGTAGTAAGTTGAAAAAAGCTTTAATTCCTGCATTCCGCCGAAGCGGTCAATTACCATAACGCCTTTGTCAACGTGGAAGTTTTCGGTGGCATAGCCCCATTTTTCCTCGGAAGAAAGGGCTTTCATAAGGCTTGCGGAATATTCGACTTTTTCGGAGAGAATCGATTTTTCTTTTGCATCTGCGTAAGTCTGTTCTTTAAGATCGCCGATTTCCTTAGCCTTTGCGTCAACGCTGCGTTCAAGAAGACCGATTTTGCTTTCTTTATCCTTTATGGTATCAAGGTGGAAAGCGTTTTCTTCCCGGAGTTTTGAATTTTCGGAAAAAGAAAAGATAAGAACGGAAACAGAAACCAAAAGCAAAACCGCAAGGGTTATTGCCGGAATGTTTGTTTTTTTCTTTTCTTTTTCTGCAGAAGCGGAATGGACTTTATGTTTTCCGGTTTTCCCGGCGGAAATATTATCTGAAATCGGAAAAGGTTTTTCTGAAAAACTGCAGCCGCAAACAGGACAGAAAACGCTTTTATCCTGTATTTCTGAATTACACTTTGGGCAGAACATTTTATTCCTCCTCGGTTGTTATACGATAAAACATAACCGGCAAAACCGGATGCAGCAAGCCGGGATATGTGAGAATATTTTCAAAATAAAAACAAATAATAAAGCTGATAAAATTGAATAATACAGATACATTGTATCACCATGAAACAGATTATGCAACAAAGAAAATCCAACATTGAGAATATTGATATTTCGATGCAGCAGTGATAAAATCATAAACAAAGAGGTGGTCGGAATGGATAAGATTATCGAAGAAAAAGAGATCCGGGAACGTTACCGAAAACTTACAAAAAAGCTTGTTGAAAAAGGAATTTCGGTTACAACAATGGAAAGCTGTACTTCCGGACAGATCGCAAGCCTTATAACGGATACGGAAGGTGCTTCGGCTGTTTTAAAAGGCGCATTTGTAACTTACAGTAACGAAGCAAAAATCATGCAGGGTGTTCCGGCAGAAACCATAGATAAGTTCGGAGTCTATTCAAAAGAAACTGCGGTGGAAATGGCAAAAGCCTGCCGGAAAAGTTTTGGCGCCGATATCGGAATAGGAATTACCGGAACTTTTGGAAACGCCGACCCGAACAACGCAGATTCCGTCCCGGGAGAAGTTTATTTTGCTCTTGATTTTTCGGAAGGAACAAAAGTTTTTGAAAAAAAACTTTTAAAACAGGAAAACCGCTTTGCTTATAAACTGGCAATTGCCGAAGAAGTTGTCTGCGAAATCGAAAAAATAATTGAATAGGCTGAAACAATAAAATTATACTCAATAATTTGAGTATAGTCAAGAGGTTGAGTATGATACTATTAAAACGGTGATGAAACATGATAAGTTACAAACCGTTTTATGAAACGCTTTATAAAAAAGGTGTTACGGAATATCATTTGATTTTCAAACAGGGTTTTTCGGCAAACACCCTTTACAGGATCAAAAAAGGCGAAAGCATAAACACAAAAACGCTCGATGCCCTTTGCTATGCCCTTGATTGTGAAGTTTCGGATATAATCAAATTTGAAAAAGAATAAAAAAATACCCGCTCATTGAGCGGGTATTTTTTTGTTTGATTATTTGATTTTTTCACCGCAAAGGGGACAAAAATGTTCATCTTCCGAAATCATTGCTCCGCAGCCCGGGCATTTGAAATCAAATTTG
>JAGBAZ010000034.1 GCA_018110905.1 Oscillospiraceae bacterium | reverse complement strand
GTATCAACGTTTATAAAATGCGCTGGGCAGGCGTTCTTATTTCCGGTGTATTCGGTGGTCTCGGCGGTATCTGCTATATTCTTTCCGGTGTTTCCGAATGGAAATTTGAAAACGGTGTAGCAGGCTTTGGCTTCCTTGCTCTCGCGGTTATGATCTTCGGTCAGTGGAAACCTACTAGAATCGCTATGGCAGCGGTTATCTTCGGTTTCTTCCGCGCACTTTCCAACGTTTATTTCGGATTTGAATTCCTTGTAAACCTCAACATTCCGGGCTCCATTTACAACATGCTGCCCTACATCATCTGCCTTATTGTTCTTGCATTTACTTCCAAAAAATCCAGAGCACCTAAAGCAGAAGGTATTCCTTACGACAAAGGACAGAGATAATTATTTGATTATCAAAAAAGCCGTAAAGCTTAAAAGCTTTACGGCTTTTGTTTTATTTTTTTGGAATGAAAGCAGGATTGAAAGCGTAATAGTTTTTACTGTTGAGATTTTCGAGAATGTGTTCAAGGCTTTCGCCGAAACGCTGGTAATGAACAATTTCCCGTTCACGAAGGAATTTGATCACGTCGCGTACATCCGGGTCGTCGCAGAGGTTGAGAATATTGTCATAAGTTTTTCTTGCTTTTTGTTCTGCGCCCATATCTTCATGAAGGTCTGCGATAGGGTCGCCGGTGGACTGGATTGTTGCCGCAGTCCACGGAACGCCGTTTGCATCAACAGGATATATTCCAACGGTGTGGTCAACAAAATATGGTGCAAATCCGCTTTTTTCTATTTCGGACATTGAAAGATTTCTTGTAAGCTGGTGAACAATGCTTGCAACCATTTCCATGTGCGCAAGTTCTTCGGTACCAATATCGGTAAGAGTTGCTTTTACTTTATCGTTTGGCATTGCATAACGCTGATTGAGATATCTCATTGATGCACCGAGTTCACCGTCAGGTCCGCCAAGCTGAGTTATGATTATTTTTGCCATTGCAGGGTCGCATTTCGCAATTTTTACCGGATGCTGAAGTTTCTTTTCATAAATCCACATATATCACACCTCCTCGTATTCCCAGGGCCAGGGACCCTCGGTCCATTGCCATGATGTCTGGCCGGCATAGTCTTCATGCCGAAGCATACCGAATTTTTCAGAATATTCTTCCGCTGCTTTTTTTCTCATTTCAAGATGTTTTTTGTAAAAACCAAGTGCTTCGGTGCAGTTTGGGTGAGTGTCGAGAAACATTGCAGTTTCGGCAAGGATAAAATCACAGGTTGCAATTCTTGAAAGAAGGGTTTTCTGTTCACTCATTCTGTTGCCTTTCTGCCAAGATAGGGCAAATCAAGAGCAGGGAAGAGAGTGCCGCGGGAAAGGGCTGTTGCGCCGTCGTAAACGCTGCACCATGGCTGAACAGGCATACGAGCCATTGCAAGTGTTCCTTCGCTGGTTCCGCAAACGCAGGAAGGGGATTGATTGCTGTTATTTTCCATGATAAGTTATCTCCTAATATTTGTAATACACATTTTGCTGTGTATTATATTGTATGTTTTTGATTTTAAAAATGAATGAGATTGAAGATATTGAAGTATTTATTAATAAAAAGCAAAAAAACAGAACAAAAAATAAAATTTTTTGAAAAATCATATTGCAAATTTAAATATTATAATTATAATATATAATATATAAAAGTGTAAAATTATTTAAACTTCTTGGAGGAAAAAGACATGCCTGAAATCACCTATAAAATCACCGAAGAATGCGGCGTAATTTCTGAAAACTCCCGTGGCTGGACCAAAGAACTTAACCTTGTAAGCTGGAACGATCGTCCCGCAAAATATGATATCCGCGAATGGGCTCCCGACCACAGCAGAATGGCAAAAGGTCTTACCTTTACTGCTGAAGAACTCGGTGAACTCCGCAGACTTCTTGAAAACCTTGATCTTCCTACCGAAGATCTTCCGGACTGATTTAAAAATTTAGCAAAAGACTAAAAAGAGATTTGTCCAATAACGGGCATTTCCCACGATTGACAAAACGGGGAACTGTCCGTTTTTTATGTTTATTTATTCCGGGAAATTGATCCCATAAGGAAGGAAGAAAAAATTTTGATTCGTGAAGATTTAAGAAACGTTGCAATTATTGCCCACGTTGACCACGGCAAAACCACTATTGTTGATGAAATGCTCAAACAGAGCGGAACTTTCCGTGATAACCAGGTTGTTGAAGACCGCGTTATGGACTCCGGCGACCTTGAACGCGAAAGAGGCATTACCATTCTTGCAAAAAACACTTCCGTTCATTATAACGGAGTAAAAATCAATATCATTGATACTCCCGGACACGCAGACTTCGGCGGCGAAGTAGAACGTGTTCTTAAAATGGTAGATGGTGTAATCCTTCTTGTTGATGCAGCAGAAGGCCCTATGCCCCAGACCAGATTTGTTCTTCAGAGAGCTCTTGAGCTTAACCATCCCGTTATTGTTGTTGTAAACAAAGTTGATAAACCCGATGCAAGACTTGACGAGATTGGTGATGAAGTTCTTGAACTTCTTCTCGACCTTGATGCTTCCGAAGAACAGCTTGAAAGCCCGATGCTTTTCTGTTCCGGAAGAGAAGGTACCGCATCCTTTGATCCTTATACCAGAGGAAAAGACCTTAAACCCCTTTTTGATACGATTCTTGACCATATCCCTGCACCGGAAGGCGACGAGGAAGGTCCTCTTCAGATGCTTATTTCTTCCATCGACTATAACGGTTATGTAGGAAGAATCGGTATCGGCAGAGTTGAACGCGGATGCCTCACTCCCAACAAAGACGTTGTTGTTACCGATTACCACAAAGAAAAAGCTGACTATAAAGGCAGAATTGGTACTCTTTATCAGATCGAAGGCCTTTCAAAAGAAATTTGCGAAAGCGCTTCCGTTGGTGATATTGTTTGCATCAGCGGTATCCCGGATATTTACATCGGAGATACCGTTTGCGCACCTGATGTGGTTGAAGCTATTCCTTTTGTAAAAATCAGTGAACCTACCGTTGAAATGACTTTCTGCGTCAACGACAGCCCCTTTGCAGGAAGAGAAGGCAAATTTGTTACCAGCCGTCAGCTTCGCGACAGACTTTACAGAGAACTTCTTAAAGACGTTTCTCTTCGTGTTTCCGATACTGACACTACCGATAAATTCTCCGTTTGCGGACGCGGCGAAATGCATCTTTCCATTCTTATTGAAACCATGCGCCGTGAAGGTTATGAATTCGCTGTTTCTACTCCGAAGGTTCTTTACAAAACCATCAACGGAAAACTTCATGAACCGATTGAACTTCTTTCCATCGATGTTCCTGAAGATTGCGTAGGTAACATTATGTCTGCAATGGGCAACAGAAAAGGTGAACTTACCAAAATGGCTCCTTTCGGCAACCGTATGCGCCTTGAATTCAAAATTCCTTCCCGCGGCCTTTTCGGTTACAGAAATGAATTTATGACCGATACCAAGGGCGAAGGCATTATGAGCTCCGTATTCGACAGCTATGAGCCCTATAAAGGCGATATTCAGCGCAGATCCACCGGAAGCCTTATTTCTTTCGAAACCGGTGAATCTATCACCTATGGTCTTTTCAACGCCCAGGAGCGCGGCCAGCTCTTTATCGGACCCGGTGTTCCGGTTTATGAAGGAATGGTTGTCGGTGCATCTCCGAAAGCTGAAGACATTGCAGTAAACGTTTGCAAAACCAAACATCTTACCAATACCCGTGCTTCCGGTTCCGATGATGCTCTTCGTCTTGTTCCTTATAAACGAATGAGCCTCGAAGCTTCCATCGAGTTCCTTAAAGACGACGAACTTCTTGAAGTAACCCCTAAAAATATCAGAATCCGTAAAAAAATTCTTGATAACAATATGAGAATGAAAGCACGTTTCAAAAAGAACGTTGACTGATTTTTAAGATTGAAAGCTCCCTGGAAAGGGAGCTTTTTTTGAAATGTTTTTATAAATTGAATGTTTTTTGTTAGGTTTTTGGATAATTTATAAAGAAAATGAGTTAAATGGTTGACTTTTTTTGCTATTTTATATATTATTAATACATAAAGTGATGCGAAGAAGCAGGCTTTTGTTAGAAATATTTATGATGTGAGGAAGCGTCTTAAACCAAGGGTTTGTTTAGGGCGCTCTTTTTTTGTGGAGAGCTTATGGAAACTGTTAAAAAACGATTTGTTGTTGCGGATAGTGACAAAGAATTTGTTGAAGAAATTAAGAATATTCTTGAAAAAAACGGTTATACATTTGCAGGCAGCGCAGCGGACGGAATTGATGCAATTTCGGAATGCAATATAAAGCTGCCGGATATTATTTTTGTAAAAAAAGACCTTGATTTTATAGATGGTTTTAAAATATCTTTTAATCTGCGCGAAAAAGGATATTCCGGACTGATTATTCTGATAGGAGAAAAGTATTCTTCCGAAGCATCAAAGCGGGCTTTATCCTGCGGGGCGGACGGTTTTATTACAAAACCGGTAACAGAAAGATTTCTGATTCCATGGCTTTTGGCCAAATCTGCAAGAAGTGAAGAAAAAAGAAACCTTTTTACAGAAAAAACAGAGCTTCTTTCAAAGCTCGAACATAAAAGAACGGAATCCGAAGCTCTTGGAATAATTGCTTCGTCTATGGGAATATCCTTTGCGGAAGCGAAGAAACTTTTAGAAAAAAAGGCAGAGGATAAAAATATGTCTTTTGAAGAAATAGCAAAGCTTGTTATAGGAAAAGAAGAATAATAAACCACACAGAAGGTGTATTTTTTGGCGGATAATGCAAACAAAAAAATAAAATTGATTATTGCGGATGATGATATTTCGATAAGAAGAATGTTCAGAAAATTTATAGACGGAAGTGTTTATGAAATTGCGGCGGAAGCAAGCGACGGAATGTCCGCAGTAAAGGCAGCAAGAGAAACAAAAGCGGATATGGCTGTTCTTGATATAGCTATGCCGGTTATGGATGGCCTTGCGGCATCAAAAATTATGCTTGAAGAAGGACTTGTTTATTGTACCGTTATGCTCACTTCTTTTGAAACAAAAGATTATGTTGAATCTGCGATTGAATGCGGAGCGGAAGGCTATGTTACAAAGCCTTTTTACCGTGAACAGCTTCTTTCGGTGCTCGATACAAGCTTTGAGGAAAGCAAGGAAAAATATTTGCTGAAAAAGGACTGTGCCAATCTTAAAAGAAAAATAGAAAGCAAGGATCTTTCCAACAAAGCAAAACTTATTATTATGGAAAGTAAAAAACTTGATGAAAACGAAGCTTATACCTACCTTCGTGAAATGAGCAGGCGAAAGGGCATTTCTGTGGAAACAGTAGCTGAACTTATTATAGCGGAATGGGAGAATCGCGTTGAATAGTATTACAAGAACTTTGTGTCAGAAATACACAAACCTTACCGATGAAGAAATAGCCCATATAGAAGAGTACGCATCTATGCTCCAGGCTTTTGCAAATGCAGAAGAAGCGGATGCTTTTATCGACTGCTGTTCAATGACCGGAAGAACCGCAATAGTAGTTGCAGAAGCTAAACCGCAGACCGTTCCTTCAAACTATTCCATTCCTATTCTGGGAATGCTTATTAACTGGCAGGACGAGCCGGCAGTGGACCGTACTTTTCGCTTTGAAAAACCCACTAGAAGAATGTGCGCCATACATATGCCGGAAGACAGAAATGTTATTCAGACGGTGGAACCGCTTTTTCATAACGAAAAACTTATAGGTACTTTAATTTTTGAAAAAAACGCCGACCTTGCGGAATTCAAGACAAGGGATTCTGAAAAAGATGAAAAGAAAAACGATGACGGAATTTTAAGCGGAATTGCCGGAACGATAATAGAAAATCTTAGCGAGGCGGTTATTTTAATAGGCAACAATGATGAAGTTGTTGCCTGCAACTGCGCTGCAAGAGAGCTTTATTCAAAAAAGCTTGGTTATGTTGATGATATTATGAAAATGCCGCTTAAAAATATTCAGCCGGACGCAGATGAGTTTTTTCTTCCAGGAAGCAACCCAAAGGACGGAATAAAAAAAAGAGAGGTAAAAGTCAGCAGCCTTAGCCTTAGATATACTACAATTCCGGTTTATTCCGGTAACGTTAAATTTGTAATTGTTATAGAAGATGTTACCGAACTGCGTGAGCAGGAGAAACATTCCAGCGCGCAGGGCATAGCAATGCGTGAACAGCGCCACAGGCTTAAAAACAGCCTTTTTATGCTTTCTGGAATGCTTGATTTTCAGGAAAAATATGCAGAAGAGCTTGATGCCTATTCTGTTCTTCACGATACGGCAGGAAGACTTAATGCTCTTGCGGCAACGCTTGAAGAAATAGTTCACGTTTCTGAAAAAACCGCTTCATTAAAGTATGTTCTTGAAAAAGTAAGAGCCAATGTTTTGCAAAGTTCTGTAAGCACTATACAGCCCGTAAGCATAAAAATATCGGTTGAAGATATGAATATTTCTTCTGCCTATGCTTCGCCGATTGCTCTTATTGTAAACGAACTTTTGCAGAATGCCGTAAAACACGCTTTTCCGGCGGGAAAAAATGGAACAGTTACCATAACCGCAGAAAAAGGTTTACTTTCTACAAAAATTTCCGTTGCGGATGACGGCATTGGTTTTGATCCGGAACAGGGAAGAAAAAACGGTACCGGACTTGAAATTGTTAAGACAATTGTAAAAGAAAAGCTTAACGGAGAATTTTTGGTGGAATCTTCCGAAAAAGGTACTGTTGCAACTTTCGATTTTATGGAATAATGCTTGAAAAAACAGCAAATTTGGTATATACTGTAAAAGGACATTTATATTTGTCCAAAGTTTCATTGTTTATGTAATCTGGTCGACCTGAGGCAAGGCGGCTTTATATAACGCCGATTCGAAAGAGGAGGAGTTATGGGGGAAGATAATAAATTATCTTCTCACAAAAATCAGAAAGGAGTTTTCACCTTGAAACTGAAAACCAGACTTAACGGAAAAACTTATGAATTCCGTGATGTCAAAGACGTTCTTGCAAAAGCTAACGAGCCCAAATCCGGCGACAGATACCTCGGAATTGCTCCGGAAACTGTTTCCGAAAAAATTGCAGCTAAAGTAGTTCTCAGCGAGCTTACTGTCAAAGACATCACCGAAAACCCCGTTGTTCCTTACGAAAAAGACGAGGTTACCAGAGTTGAGATCGACTCCATGAACAAACGCATGTATGATAAGTTCAAAAACTATACCATTGCAGAAGTTCGTGAATGGATCATGGACCACAAGACCACTACCAACGATCTTTACCGCGCAAGCTATGCTTGGATCGGTGAAACCGTTGCAGCAGTTGCAAAAATCTGCTCTGCTTCTGACCTTATCTATGGCGCAAGCAAATGCTGCAGACCTACCCGCTGCGAAACCCAGATCGGTCTTCCCGGAACTCTTTCCTTCCGTGCACAGTGCAACTCCAGCACCGACGACCCCGAAACTATCGTTCTTGGCGTTCAGGAAGCAGTTTCCTTCGGTTCCGGTGACCTTTGCTTTGGTATCAACCCTGTTGAAGATACCGTTGAAACCACCCAGAGAATTTCTCATGCACTCCGCGACTTCAAAGACCAGTGGGAAATTCCTACCCAGATTTCCGTTCTTTCTCACGTAACTACCCAGATGCAGGCTGTTCGTGAAGGCGCACCGCTCTCCATGTTCTTCCAGTCCATCGCTGGTACCCAGAGCGCTTGCGAAGCATTCGGCGTAGATAAAGCACTTCTTAACGAAGCTTATGACCTTGCAAAACAGGAATGCTACGGTACCGGTATGAACAAACTTTATTTCGAAACCGGCCAAGGTTCCGAAATGTCCATCGACTGCGACGAAGGCGCAGACGAAATGACTCTTGAAGCACGTACCTACGGTTTTGCACGTAACTTTGAACCTTTCGGTGTAAACAATGTAACCGGCTTCATCGGTCCGGAAACCATTTACGACGGTAAAGAAATGATCCGTGGTAACCTCGAAGACCACTTCATGGCAAAAATTATCGGTCTTCCTATGGGTATGGCACCTTGCTTCACCAACCACACCGGTATTACTCAGGACGACCAGGAAATTGCTTGCCTGCTCCTCAATGCAGCAAACTGCAACTACTACATGGGCGTTCCTATGGGCGACGACGTAATGCTTGCATATCAGGATGTTTCCTTCCACGACGACAACACCATGCGTGAACTCAGCCACAGAAAACCTGCTCCTGAATATCACAAATGGGCAATCAAGATGGGCATTCTCGACGAAGAAGGCCGTCTTGGCGAACGTGCAGGCGACGCATCCATGTTCTTTGCTAAATAAGAAAGGAGGCTGCAAATTTAATGAACGATACCGAACTTATGAGAATCATCCGTGAAGCTATCGCACAGGCCACTCAGGGCGAAGCAGCTCCTAAATGTGAGTGCAAATGCGAGTGTGACGGAGAGGTAGAAGACATCTCCGCATATAGCCTCAGAGAGGAATTCAATATTCCCAATCCTTACAACAAAGAAGAGTATATGAGACTTAAAGCAAAAACCGACGCACGTCTTGGCGTTTGGAGAGCAGGTCCCCGTCCTCTTACCAGAACTACTCTTCGTGTCCGCGCAGACAACGCTGCTGCAATGGACGCAGTTTTCAACGATGTTCATGAAGAATATCTTGAAAGAAATAACCTTAAAACATACCAGACCAAATGCGACAGCAAAGAAACCTATCTTACCAGACCTGACCTCGGCCGTGTATTTGATGACGCAACTGCTGCACAGATCAAAGCAGACTGCATTGCTGAACCCGACGTACAGATCGTAGTTTCCGACGGACTTTCTTCTTCTGCAGTTGAAGCTAACATCGATGCAGTTCTTCCTGCAATCTATAACGGCCTCAAAGCAACCGGACTTAAAATTGGTACTCCTTTCTTTGTAAAATATGGACGTGTTGGCGCAGAAGACTCCGTTGCACAGATCCTCGGCGCAAAAGTAACCGTTATTCTTCTCGGTGAAAGACCCGGACTTGCAACTTCCAGCTCTCTCTCCGCATACTGCGTATATGGCGGCTATCCCGGTATTCCCGAAGCAAACCGTACCGTAGTTTCCAACATTCACAAAGCAGGTACTCCTCCGGTAGAAGCAGGCGCATACATTGCAGAACTTTGCAAACAGATGTATGACAAAAAAGCTTCCGGTCTTGACCTTAAAGCATAAGATACATAATTTAAGCGGTGCTCATTTTGAGCACCGCTTTTTTTGTTAAAATATTTTAGCGATTTACTTGACAAAAGTATTTTTTGGTGGTATATATATTTTATAATATTAAAAACCAATGATTGAGAATAGTAACTTTCATGT